>JAEDJS010000013.1 GCA_016296205.1 Treponema sp.
TTATCTGGAACAGGATGAGTAACGTCATCACCAGGCATTGTTGTAACAGCAAGAATTGTTACTGAACCACTGTCTGCAAAGTCAACAGCCTTTTCGTAACGTGCTGCAAGCTGAGAATACAAATCTCCTGGGTAACCACGGTTTGATGGAACCTGTTCCTGGGTAATTGCAATTTCCTTCATACTGTCTGCAAAGTTTGTCATATCTGTAAGAAGAACAAGAACATCTTTTCCCTGAATTGCAAACTGTTCTGCAACAGCAAGTGACAAATCAGGAATTTTAATACATTCTACAGTCGGGTCACTGGCAGTATGAACAAACATAACAGTTTTAGAAAGAGCTCCACCTTCTTCCAATGTATTCTTAAAGTAAAGGTAGTCATCATATTTAAGACCCATACCACCAAGAACAATTACGTCAACTTCTGCCTGCATTGCAATACGTGCAAGAAGTTCATTGTAAGGTTCACCGGAAATTGAGAAAATAGGAAGCTTCTGGCTAACAACCAATGTATTGAACATATCAATCATTGGAATACCTGTACGAATCATTCTGTTGGCAAGAATACGTTTTGAAGGGTTAACTGACGGGCCACCGATTTCTACAAGATTATCTGCAAGACTTGGACCTTTGTCCCGAGGTTCTGCAGAACCGTTAAAAATGCGGCCAAGAAGATTTTCGCTAAAGGAAACCTGCATTTCATGGCCCAGAAATCTAATCTGATCACCAGTTGAAACACCACGTCCACCGGCAAAAACCTGAAGGCTTACAAGGTCACCGTCAATTTTATTTACTTCAGCAAGGGACTTTCCGAATCTTGTTGTAATTTCTGCAAGCTCGTTGAGTTTTACACCCTTTGCTTTTACTGTAATAACGCTACCGTTAATACTTTCAATTCTTGAATATACTTTGTTCATTATTCACCGTCCTTGAGCAAAGATTTTGCTTCCGGTACAACAGTGCCGTTCTTTTCTGCATAAGTTTTGTCGATTGTTTTTTCTGCAGCCTTAAATTCTGCACTGTTCCATGGCTTATAGTTCCAGTCAATAAAGTTCTGTCTGAGAGTGTTAAAGAATACACGGGCGTCGTTTTTATCCTGTACCTGGTATTCTGATCCCATAATTGTAAGAAGTTTTCTGAATACATATCTTTGACGTTCAACATCACAGGCTGCATCAACATCATCAAATGAGTTCTGCTGCATGTAAACGGCATCCATAAATTCACTTTTGAGATAGTAGATAAAGTCTTCGAGAGATGTACCTTCTTCACCAACAACTTTCATCATTGAGTTAACTTCTGTACCACGGTTAAAGATTCCCTTAACGTATTTTACACTGGCAGGATTAATAACTGGTTTATACTTTGACCATGATTCGATTGGGTCAATTGCAGGATAACGGCGTGCATCAGAACGTTCGCGGCTAAGACCATGGAATGCACCAACAACTTTAAGAGTTGCCTGTGTAACTGGTTCTTCAAAGTTACCACCGGCTGGACTAACTGTACCGCCAATCGTAACAGAGCCGATATTTCCGTCACGGAGTTTTACAATACCTGCTCTTTCGTAGAAGCTGGCAATTGTGCTTTCAAGGTATGCAGGGAATGCTTCTTCTCCAGGAATTTCTTCAAGACGGCCAGACATTTCACGCATTGCTTGTGCCCAACGGCTTGTAGAGTCTGCAAGAAGAAGAACATTAAGACCCATCTGGCGGTAATATTCAGCAAGTGTAACACCTGTATAACAAGAAGCTTCTCGGGAAGCAACTGGCATAGAAGATGTGTTACAGATGATGATTGTTCTTTCCATAAGGGATTTACCTGTACGTGGGTCCGTAAGTTCCGGGAATTCTGTAAGAGTTTCTACAACTTCACCGGCACGTTCACCACAAGCTGCAATAATTACGATATCAACATCTGCGTTACGGCTTGTGGTGTGCTGCAAAACAGTTTTACCTGCACCAAAAGGTCCTGGAATACAGTAAGTTCCACCTTTAGCAACCGGATAGAATGTATCGATAAGGCGGACTTTTGTAACCATTGTTTCTTCCGGCTTCAATCTTTCTGCATAGCAGTCAACTGCACGTTTTACCGGCCATTTAAAGCTCATCATAACATCATGGCTTTTTCCTTTTTCGTCTACAAGAACTGCCATTTTGTCATGAATTTTATAGCTGCCGGCTTTTGCGATGCTTTTAACTGTATATTCACCAAGGAATCCAAATGGCACAAGAATCTTGTGAGTAAAAGGTCCTTCCGGAACAGTACCAATTGCATCACCTGCAAAAACTTTGTCACCGGGTTTTGCTGTTGGAGTAAAATCCCATTTCTTTTCTTCATTCAACGGGCTAAGATAAACACCACGTTCAAGGAAGTAACCCGATACTTCTGCAAGATTAGGAAGAGGATTCTGCAAACCATCATAAACCTGACCTAAAAGACCAGGACCAACTTCTACACTTAAAAGATCACTGGTAAATTCTACTGTACAATCTGTAGAAATACCTTTTGTCATTTCATAAATCTGCATCTGGCAAGTATTTCCGCGAATACGGATAACTTCGCCCTTAAGCTTTGTACCGGCTACATTAACGTAACCTACTTCATTCAAAGAAACATTTCCGTCGAATTCAACAGAAACCATGTTTCCGTTAACGGCAACAACTTTGCCTTTTGTATCTGTCATTTTGAACTCCCAAGAATTTCGTCATATAATTTATGGTAAGAAGATGTACCTTCTTCCTTGTTGAATTTTCTCATTCTTTCTGCAAGCATAAGATGAAGCCCATAACTGTAAACTGCATCTTCCGAAAACATATCTAAGGGAGTAATTTTATCTAAAACCCCAAGTCTGTATTCGTTAAGAAACTGTTCTGCACTAAGAGGACTATCCATACCTGTAGCAGTTCTTGCGGCCTGTACAACTTCACCATCAGAAGTGATTGGAATATCCTTGACTTCTTTTCTCATTTTAAGGGCGCGAACCTGAGCAAGTGCAAAACGTAAATTTCTTTCTTTTGAATACCAGGTATCAAGAAATGATGAACCTGTGGAACAAGCTTCCTTTGGAGGTTCAAGAGAAAGATTTTTTACAGTTTCCAATGACTTGCCTTTCATAAAACGACTGCAAAGTTCAATGAAATATTCTGTTGTAATAGGCAGCTTTCCGCCTTCTGCTGTTTGAGAAAAACTTGGTAACTGTGCCACTAAGTAATACAGATTAGCCACTATTTTTTTCCTTTTGCAGTTGATTTTGCTGCAGCTTTTTTAGCAGGAGCTTTCTTTGCTGTTTCTGTTTTTGAAGCAGCAGATTTTTTTGCAGGAGTTTTTTCTTCTGCTTCTGATTCTGCAACACCGGCTGCGGCTTTTTTCATAATTTCTGCAGTCTTTGGATTAAGATATGCACTAAACAAAGAAGCAACTTCGTCAGCACTAAAATCATAGAAAGCAGAACCGTCTTTTGCACCAATTCTAAAACCTGCATTCAATGATGCATCGGCCTTAAGTTCAAGCCCTTTTGAAATCTGACTTTTAAGAGAAGTTTTAAATGTACTTTCCAAAGCCTTTAAATCTTTGGCAGAAAGAAGAACCCTTAAATCTGAAGCATCTGTATTTGCTGCCCAAGCTTTTACTGTTTCTGGAATAAGTTTTTTAAGAAGGTCCTTGTTGTATGCCTTTTCTGTTTCTTTCTGAACAAGTCCCGAAAGTTCTTTAAGAATACTTTCACGGAAAGAAATAATAAGGTTTCTTCCAGACTGTGCAATAGCATCTTCACTGGCCTTTTCCATTCTTGAAGTTTCAACTTTTGCATTCTTAAGAATTGCATCAGCTTTTTCTTCTGCCTCTTTAACAATAGCTGCTGCCTTTTCTTCTGCTGCAGAAATAATTTTCTGAGCTTCTTTATCGGCACCGGCAATTCCGTCTTTTTTGATTTTGTCAATCAATTCCTGTAACTGGACGTCCATTATAACCTCACTCTATATAATATAACAAAATTTTATATAAAATTTAATAAATATATTATACATCGATTTTTTCAAAAAATCACTAAAAAATGCAAAAAAATTCAATAAATTTTCTTTATATTTTCTTAATAAAAAATGAGAAAGATTTTAAAATAAGAGTAAAATTAATTATTTAACGAATTCAAGAGCAAGAGCAACTTCCTGGGCAGATAAAGAAAGCATTGAAGCAATTTCTTCTTTTTCCATGCCTTTTTTATAAAGATCATATATCTGCTCATTAAGTGATTTTACCGGTTCTATCATTTTATCTGCCATATAAACTTTAGGAACAAAAACCGGAATTTTTACTCCTTTTACTTCATCTTGATTTTCATCTACAACATGCATATTGGGTTCAGAGCTGAGAATATCACTTATAACCACATTTGATGACGAATTTGATTCATATTTTGAAGTTATAGTAGTTTTTTTACTTTTGTTTTTAGATTTTGATGAAGGATTTTTTTCTGCACCGTTTGTAAACTGGTTAAGCATAATGAGCTTGGATTCTTCTGCCCTGATATAATCAACTTTACGGTCAATTTCTGCAATAAGTTTTTTTAATTCCTGCTGCTTTGATTCAAAAACATTTACATCCCGCTGAGTTACTGCATTAAGAGATTTTTTTATCTGTTCAACTTCCATTGCATAAATTTTAAGTTCGTTATCCTTATTGAAAAGCTTTTTAAATCTGAACATAAGAATAATCCACATAACAATATTAAAAAAACAAACACAAGAGATAAAAATTCCCACACCCATACTCATAATAATTTCCCGTTTTTTAATTTGTTCCAGAATTTATCTGGTGATATCAATATGCTTTCCTAAAAGAGGATCTGTTATAACATTAACTCTTTTTTGATTCTGTTCATCATCCGGCTTTTGATTTTGTTGTTTTGTCTGGCCGGAATTTGAATCATATCCAGTTGAATTATTACCATCTTCCCGGAGTTTTGCAGTTTCTGATTGATTCTGATCAATTTTACCAATTGCTTTAGCCTGCTGGGTATTCTCCTGAATTTTTGAAATTTCCTGCATATTCTGTGCAAGCTTTAAATTACTGTCCTGAGAAGCATTATATTTGCCTACTTTATCCATCTGTGTGTAGATGGTGCTCATATCAACGGGTTGAAGTGACATCTGGTTTCTCCGCTTGCTCTGCCGGAACTGTAGGGTCATATTTTCCGGCCCTTACAAATCCGTTCTCATAATAATATGTTACACACTTTGTATCATTTCGAACATCATTCTTAACATCACGGATGTAAATTTTAACACCACCATAAACTGTTCCGGAAGCATTAACTTTACCTACAACCCTTAATTCTCGCAAACGTTCCTGAATCAACTCAATTTCTTCAGAAATAGCTTTAGATTCTGATACGATTTCATTTTTGCGAATATTGAATTTATTAAGCATATCTTCCTTTTCCATGGAAAGTGTACGCCTGAGTTTTTTCTGTTCTTCAAGAGTTTGAATATTTGTATCAATTTCATCAAGCTCTTTAATCATATTAGTCTGATTTTTCTGCAGTTCATCAAGTCTAGCCTTAGCCTGAGGGTCAAAACCAACTTCGAGAATTGTTTCAACACTACCGCCGGCACTACCAATATTTTTTGCAGTAATTTCTTCTGTTGCAAAAAGATGGCCGCCAATTATCTGTGCACGCTTACCAGTTACCAGAATTTTCTTTTTTGCACTAACCTGGCTATTCATAATATAGTCATTTACAATAACGCTGTCACCAGATTCAACTTTTGTATTCTGAATAAAACGGGCCCATACGCTTTTTTGACTTCTGATTGTACCTTCATCACGACCTGTAATTCCCCGGGCAACAATAATGTCTCCGTCTGCTTCCAGCTGACAGTTTCCAACGCTTCCGTAAACTTCAATGTTACCGCTGGCTTTAATATTAAATCCGTCATCAACAGATCCGTGACATATAACAGTTCCAAGAAAGTTGATGTTACCGGTTTTAATATTAACTTCATCAAGTTCCATAATAGGTTCAACAGTGATTTTACCGCCCACAAGAAGAACCTGTCCGTTAACTTCCGCAATAATTGTGCGACCGTCAGAATCAAGACGAACATTTTTTCCAAGCGGAACAGGAATATCTTTACCGTTTTTAGCTTCAAGAAGTTTTCCAAATAAAGTTTTTCCAACCTTTCCCCGTTCCGGCATCATTTTAGTAGCAAGAGGTTGTCCAGCAATAACATTCTGAATAAGATTCAGCTCTTTAAAATCAATCTGACCATTTTCTGCTTCTTTTGCCTTTAACTTTGACCTGTCTGTTTCAAAATTGTAGGCAATATAAGCATCCTTGCCGTCTATTGGAAGAATTGCAGAGGCAACTTCAACTGGAACGTTATAAATTGGATTATCAACAAGTTCCTGGATTTTATCATCAAGGAATCCGGCAACAACTCCCTGAACCTGCAAAGTACGCTTAATTGAATCAGCATTTACGTCAGAACCACTCATTGAAGGTGCTGTTAAAGTAACTGTAGCATGCATTTCATCTTTTGAAACTTCACAAGTAACAAGACCATCGCCTGCCGGAATATGTTTATAGGTACCGATTTCTACATACCGACCGTCTGTTCCGTCTTTAATAAGAGAATCGATAATTGCCTCATTGAATGTTTCTGTGTCACTTCTTTTTGCTGCAGAAATAATTTCGTGACGGTTAACCGGTTTTCCCGATCCCATAGGTTTAACAATTTTAAGACAGATATTCTGACCAAAGTGGCGGATGTAAAAGTATCCGTCTTTGTCCACAATCTGAACTTCTTCCCCAAGTTCATCATCTGCAAACATATCATGGCTTTTTGCACGACGCTTTTTCTGGCTGATTTCAGGGTTTTCATAAACTTTAAGTTTCCATGGCTTTTTCATAAGTCCAAGGATTCCGTTACTACCCTTTTCAAGAACTTCATATTCAAGATTCTGAACTTTTGTTTGCAGCTGAACTGCACCATCGGCCAAAGCTTCATCCAAAGTATCTGCCTGGATCTCTACAAAAGTGATTTCCTTGTCTAATTTGAGAAGTTTTTCCAACTCTAAACGAATGGCATCAAGAGTAACCATAAATTAAATAATGCCTTTTCTGATATTTGTAAGTTTTGCCCTAAGCCTGAGATTTGCACGTGTATGAAGCTGACTGATTCGGCTTTCACTTACATTAAGAACCTGACCGATTTCCCTGAAGGTAAGGTCTTCATGATAATACAAAACAATTACCATCTTTTCATTCTGAGGTAATTCATTGATTGCTTCTATAATTACTTTGCGAATTTCTTCCCGTTCAACAATAACATCCGGATTAAGTGAACTTGGAGCTTCAATTGTGTCTCCAATGGACATGTGATCATTATCATCTCCGGAATACCATACATCATTAAGGGAAAGCACACTTGTTCCGCTTACTTTTATAACAAGACTCTGATATTCTTCTTCTGAAACACCCATTGCCTTTGCAATTTCTGCATCGCTGGCACTACGTCCAAGTCTTCCTTCAAGCTCCGCAATTGTGTCTTCAATTTCTCTTGATTTCTGACGAACACTTCTGGGAACCCAGTCAATTTCACGCAGTTCATCAAAAATTGCTCCACGAATACGTGTTACAGCATAAGTCTTAAACTTAACATTTTTTTCTGGGTCAAACTTGTTTATGGCGTCAAGAAGACCAAATTGCCCGAATCCAACAAGATCATCGAATTCAACACTTACAGGCATACCAGTAGAAACTTTACCTGCAACATATTTAACAAGAGGCATATACTGCTTAATAAATTTATCTCTTAACTGAGGAGATTTTGTTTTCTTGAATTCCAACCAAAGCTGTTCTTCTGTTTTTTCATCATCTGTCTGTGGTAATGCCATAAATCTACCTTTTTAAAAATTATTTATCTTTTGCCAGCAATGTTCTAATTGCTTTGGCCATTGTATCAGAATCGTGACTAGATGCCTGAGATCCTTTTGAGGAACTTTGCAAAACATCAGACAATTCCTGTCCTGCAGTGGAAAATTCCGAACTGGAAATAATTCCGTTTTCTGCAGACTGAGCTTTTGTAAGTGGACTTAAACCACCAATATCAGGAAGCTCATCTAAATCCCCTCCATCAGTGGAAGTAAGGGATTCAACTTTTAATGAACCTGCTGAAGCTTCCGCTGACTGTTTGTTTGCTTCTGCCATCTGTTCTTCTGCAGTAAGTGTTTTTACATTCTGACCGTTATTTTTAAATGAAACAGATAAATCAACAGGTTCGAATGAATCTTTCTTACTGTTATCAGTAACAGCCTCTGCATTATTAGCTCCAGCCTTTGAATTTGCCACGGGAATTGAATCCATTGTATTAACAAAAGGTTTCTTTTCTTCATTTGGCATAAGTTCATTAACCGGCTCAGTTTTCTTTTCTACTTCACCAGGTTTTGAATTTTTTCTGGAATTTGCAACACAAAATTCCGGGCCTTTGTCATCGTCCTTTAACTTTTCATCAGAAATCGTAATGTCTACCAGTGAACCTTTTTCTTCTGTAACCGAAGATCCAGAGCTTGAACCAGATGATTCAAAAGATTCGTCAGACAAAAATTGTTCGATAAGAAAGCGAATACCAAAAGCAACAAGAGCAAAAAAGATGCCCATTAAAATTGCTCTTAATAAAGAACGACCAAATCTGTGGGTGGAAATAATGCTGATTAAGAAAGACAAAACAAATCCAACTGACGCTGGTATAGCAATGATTTTAATTTTGTCCATTTAAATCCTCCAACCCTATACTAAAGAATAAAGTAAAATTCCAATAAAGTCAAATGATTTTTTAAGAGAATATTGCAATAATGTGGGAAGGTGCTTTTGTTTAGGTTTCAAAGGAAAAATCAATTCCTTATGGAAAAAGAAATTATCTTTTTTTAGCACCCATAATTTTTTTAAGGAAGTTTGAAACTCCGTTTTCTGCGGAAAGATCTGTTTTTTCAATTCTGCCAACAATATGCTTAACACACTGGGCTGGTTTAGAAGTTGGATTAACAATCATAAAAGGCTTCTGACGAATAACACTCTGCTCTACCACAGGATCTGCATAAACAAACCCAATATAATCAACTTTATAATTAAGGAACTGTCCTACAATATTTATAATTCTTTCACTGATTTTCTTTCCTTCATCAGCAGTATGAACTTTATTAACAAGAAGTTTAAGATTCAATTCTCTGTTTACAAGTTCAGTTGTGATAATTTTAATGATTCCGTATGCATCAGTAATTGCAGTTGGTTCTGGAGTTGTTACAACATAAACTTCATCAGCGGCGGCAACAAACTGCAAAACATTGTTGGCAATACCGGCACCAGTATCAATAATAATTACATCTGCATTTGAAAGTGAGGCAAATTCCTGAGCAAAATTATCAAGTTCATCAACAGAAAGATTTGCAATTTTAGAAAAACCATTGGCACCTGCAATAAATTTAAAACCAAATTCTGTATCAAGAATGATTTCACTCATTTTTTTCTGCTTATTGATTACGTGCATAAGGTTGTACTGAGGAACAATATTAAGAAGAACATTAACATTTGCCATTCCCAAGTCACCGTCAATAAGAATTACTTTTTTTCCAATTTGTGCATAAGCAATTGCCATATTAACTGCAAGGTTTGTTTTACCTACTCCGCCTTTACCACTGGTAATTGCAATAATTCTTGTTTTATGATCTTTAGATGCTGACTTTGATTTGGAAGGTTTTACATCACGCATCAATTCCTGAAGTTCTTTTACCTGGTCTTCCATAAATTGCCCCTCGTCAAAACGATTAATTCATAATTTTTATATAAATAAATTTCGGCATTTTTTAAATTTGACTTTACAATTACTTAGCAGAAAATTATTCCTCTGGGCCAAATTTTCTTTCAATGTGATCTCTGTCTATATTGAATTCCACAAGACTTGTTAATGCCTGAACAACATTTGCTTTGTTAATAAATCTCGGAACTTCCTGACCATTGGTAATAAATGTAACAGATTTGCCCAGTTCATCTAATACACTGATAACATTACCAATTGTTTTTGTTTCATCACATTTAGTAAGAATAATACTATTGAATCCAAACTGTTCGTAATTTTTAATAATGTTCTTTAAATCAGAAGCTTTTGAACCAGCATCCAAAGTTAAAAAAACATCAGCTTTAAGTTCTTCCAGGTCGATTATTGAATGCATCTTTCCAATGTTTTCATAATCATTTGGACTGATTCCACTTGTATCAATAACAAAATAATCAAACCGGCTTTTATTTTGTTTAAAATAAACCTGAACATCTTCCTTACGTTCTGCCTGCACAAATTCACAGGTTATGATTTTACCATAGCGGCTTAACTGTTCAGCGGCACCAACTCTCATAAAGTCAACTGTCATCATACAAATCTGAGGAATCTCCTCTCCAGCACTTTTTGCATTAAGAACAAGTTTTGCTGTTAATTTTGCAACAGTTGTAGTTTTACCAACACCAGTTGGACCTACAAGAACAATTACATGAGGTGGCCTGTGATGTTTAAGTTCTGCAATCTGAATAGATTCACCAATCCAGTCTACAACAGTTTTTTCTACCAGTGGAAAATCAGAAAGTTCTTCAAGAGTGAATTCCGATTTTAAACGGTTTACTATTTTGTTAATGTATTTTGTTGTAAATTCATTGGCTTCAAGCATTTCAGAAATTCGCTGAATAGATGGATTCAATCCAGTATCATTTGAATTTGATGCAAAATCTTTAGAACTGATAACCTGGGATAAAAATTCAACCTGCTCAGTTAATTTTGCTATCTGCTGAGAATTATTATTTGTTGCAGTTGCGGTGGCAAGAATTTGATTTCTGTTTTTTAAAAATTCCTCTGTTTCTGCCTGTCTTTGAATCTGTCTTGCACTGGCTTCTAAAAAATCATTTTTGTATTCATTTTGAGAAATAACAGGTGCTGTTTGAATTGGCGTTGGCTGAGATTTTCTTTTTTTAACATAATATTCAACACGCACAATGTCTTTCTGACCAAAACCAAGAAATCCACCAGGAACAGGAATACTTTTATGATCTACAATCTCAAAATCATCACCATAAATTTTCTTAATTTTTCTTCTACAATCATCAAGAGATTTTCCTTCGATGCTCTTTAAATCATTTGCATAATCATAATTATTCATGTATTTCCCCAATAATTTCTAAGTTTATAAGATTGCCAGCTGCAAGAACTTCATTTCCAGAAATAACAATTGCTTTAGGAAATTCTTTACTGATGGCAGATTTTACAAGATATCTGATAGGCTGACTAGTAAGAATAATAGGCAGATAATTATTTTGAATAACAGAAGTCAAAGAATTATTCAATGCACTTATAAACCTTCTTCCAGTTGGAATATCAAAAGATACAAAAGGTGCGCTTCCCTGAGGATAATTTGCATGTTCCATAACAGTTCTTTCCAGTTCTTCACTTAATCTGACTACATGGAGAATCCGCTCATTTTCATCAACATACTGGAGACAAATTTGAGCACCTAAAGCTTCCCGGACTTTTTCTGTAACTTGATAAATATCCTTTGAATAAGGAGCATAATCAGCCATCGCCTCAAGAATTGGAACAAGATTTCTGATTGATACCTGTTCCCTGAGAAGATTTCTAAGAACTGCTTCAATCTGGCCGTAAGTAAATGGATTTTGTCCGGAAAGTACTTCATCAACAATAACAGCATTAGTTTCCTTAATGTGATCAATAAGAGATTTAACTTCCTGACGTGTAAGAATTTCTGCTGCATGCTGACGGATAATTTCTGTAATATGAGTTGCAATAATAGTAGGCGGGTCAATTACAAAATAACCTGCTTTCTCTGCTTCAATTCTTCTTTCTGCAGGAATCCAGATTGCATCATTTCCAAAAGCTGGTTCCTTTGTTTTTTCACCTTGAATTTCTTTGTCTTTTGGAATTCCATGTCCTGGTGCCATACACATAAAACTGTTCATTTTAAGACGGCTTCTGCCAACTTCAATTCCCCGGATTTTAAATGAATATTCATCCCGATCAAGACTCATATTGTCACGGATACGGATTGGAGGAACAATAAGTCCAAGATCAGTACCAGTTTCGTTTCTAATATTTGTAATACGGTTAAGAAGTTCCGCACCTTTATCTTTATCAACAAGAGAAAGCAGACCGTAACCAAGCTCCAGAGAAAGGGGATCAACATTAATAACAGTTTGAGTTTCCCCGGAAGATTTTCCTGCCGATGATTTCTGTTTTTCTGCAGCTTCGGCTTCTTTTCGCTTAATTTCATCAATTTTAGCAGATTTATTCAACCTGAATCCAAGGTAAATAAATAAACCACCAAATGGAAGTAAGACAAGTGATGCAGCGTTGTGGAAAGCAATTCCAACAACAATAAGAGTGCCGCCTACAATGTAGTAAACAGTTGAAGAAACTGTGAATTCCTTTTTGAGTTTATCAGAAAGATTTTCTGAAGTATCACTGGCAGTAACAAGAAGACCAGTAGCAAAAGACATAATAAGAGCTGGCAGTTGGCTTAAAAGACCATCACCAATTGTAAGTTTTGCATAACTTGCCAGAGCGTCTGTAAAAGACAAGTTATTTTTAATCATACCAATAATAAAACCGCCAACAAGGTTGATTACTGTAATAAAAATTCCAGCCTTAACGTTTCCGCTTACAAATTTAGTTGAACCATCCATTGCAGAGAAGAATGAAATATCACGACGAATTTTATTGCGTTTTGCTTCTGCTTCTTCCTGAGTGATTTTCATGGAGTTTTCTTCCTGGGAAATATCCATCATTTTAGGATTCATGGCATCCAGTGTGAATCGTGCTGCTACTTCAGAAACACGATCTGCACCTTTTGTAATAACAATAAGCTGAACAATCATAATGATAAGGAAGATAACGAATCCAACAACAATATTGTTACCAGTAGCAATATTTGCAAAGCTCTGAACCATTGAACTCTGGCCTTCCATATTAATGTTTGAACCGCTGCCTGTTACCTGGGCTGTAAGAATGAGTCTGGTTGATGAAATATTAATTGCAAGCCCGAACAATGTTGTAAAAAGAACAACCTGTGGAAAAGTAGAAAAATCTGATGCATTTTTACTTGAAATAACCACCATAAGAATAACAATAGCTATGGCAAAATTCATAACCATTGCCAGATCAATTAACATCTTAGGAAGTGGAATAAACATCATAAGAACTGTTACAATAAGTGCAACAGGAACAGCATTATTAATAATTGTCTGGAGAAAATTTCCCCTTACTCCTTTTTCTTTTGCCATTAGAGCCCCCACCCGTATAAGCAAATTTATATTATCTAACTAGAATCTTAATTTTTTTTATGCTTATTTACATACCCCACCTGTGCGTAAATAAGAGCTACTGCTTTAATATATTCATCAGGAATTATATCACCAATTTCTGAATTTGTATAGATATCCCTGGCTAAAGGTTTATTTTCTACAACTGGAATATCATTGTCAAAAGCAATCTGTTTAATTCTCTGAGCTGTAAGATCTTCTCCTTTAGCATTAACAACCGGAGCATCAGAAATTTCTGTATCATATTTTAAGGCAACTGCAAAATGTGTAGGGTTTGTAACAACTACGTCGCTTTCCTGAACAGCCTGCATCACATTTTTTGTCAAAAGCTGCTGCTGCATCTGAATAAGCTGAGCCTTTATCTGGGGATCCCCTTCCATTTCTTTATATTCTTGCTTTACTTCCTGAACAGACATTTTGTTGTCCCTAAGGAAAAATCTTTGCTGCATAATAAAATCAACAATAGAAATAATACAGAAAATCACGGAACAGATAATTAAAACCATAACAACAATTCTGGAAACCTGTTTCACTGCAACTTTAATATTTCCTGCCTGCAGCAAAAGAAGAAGGTTTTTATATCTGATCATTAATACAACAACAATTACAACAACTATCAGAATTACTTTTCCCAGAGTTGTACCAAGCTTAAAAAATCCTTTGCGGGAAAAAATATTTTTAAAATATTCACCAAACCCTTTGATAATATTCAGTCGATTAAAGTCTGGTTTAATTTTGCCTGGTGTAAAAAGAAATCCTTTATTCTGGAAAACATTAACAACAATTCCAATAATCAATCCAACTGCAAGAAATGGAAGACAGGAAATTACAAAAGTGCTAAGAAACAAATATCCGTAACGCTGACCATTTAAATCTGCATAGGAAGCATTTTGAATACAGTACTGCATAACACTTTCAAATCTGTTTTCTATAAATGGACCAATAGCCACAAGCATAAGGGAAATTACAAGAAGAATAAATGAACCTGCCAAATCCTGACTTTTTGGAAGCCGGCCCTCTTCTCTAAGTTTCTTTAACCTGTGCTCAGTTGGATCCTCTGTTTTGCCTTCATCTTCCGGCGCAAACCACTGAAGGTCAATCTGAGAAATTTTCTGGGGAACTTTTTCTTTTTGCAAAAAACTTTCACCGGGAGTAATAATTCTAATCATCAGACTCCTCCAGATCCAGTAAATTTGGCAGCAGTAAAAAGATGCTCAATTTCCTTAAATCCCTGAGTAAAAACTGGACCAAAGAAATTGATTATTACCGGAATGAGAACAGTAAGAATCAAATAAGTTGTAAGAAGATAAATCGGGAAACCTTCGCTTAAAAGGTTCATCTGTGGGGCGGCCTTGGAAAGCAAACCGATTCCAACAGTAAGCACAAACAATGTTCCCAGAATCGGAAGGGAAATTATTGTGGCATCATAAAATAAAATGGAAAGCCCTTTAAAAAGAAATTTAATAACATGATCAGAATTTTGAACAATTGACATAGCACTTATTGTCTGAAAACTTGCAGAAAGCCCTTTTGTAAAAAGCAAAAGAAACCACTTATTCTGCAAAAACACAAGCATTGCCACAAGGTTAAAAAGCTGTCCCATAATTGGATTTTCTACCTGACTTAAAACATCGTAAACTTCGGCTGCACTAAAACCAAGCTGGAAAGAAAAAAACTGACCAGCACTGGAAAAAACTGCAAAAATTATGTTTATGTAAAGACCAATTAAAAGACCAATCAAAACTTCACCGGCAACAAGAAAAACATAATTCAAGTTGAATTCCCCGGTTGCAGAAATAAACTGTGCGTAATCAGAAAAAGTTCCGGAAGCAAGACTTATTTGTGGAAGTACCATAAAAGCCATAAATCCACTTAATGCCAATTTTGAACGTCGAGGTGTGCTTCTTGTTGAGAACAATGGAACTGACATTAAAAGGGCAAATATTCTTGCAGCTAAAAGCAAAAAAACTGGTGCCCCCGCAACAATTTGATTCAACATTTTTTATATTTTATTTTGCCATTTTTGGAATCATTCTGAAAACATTAATTGTCCACTGACTTAAATCAGTAAACATGAATCCGCTGAACAAAGCAATTACAATAAAAATAACAATCAGCTTTGGAAGAAAAGTAAGAGTTGATTCCTGGATACTTGTTACCGCCTGAAAAATAGAAACGATAAGACCAATAATCAGAGCTGCTCCTAAAATTGGAAGTACAAGCTTAAAAATTTCAAAAATCCCAGATTGAACAAGACTAGTAATTGTATTCATTCCCATTTTTTAGACCTCCTAGTGAAGAACAGAAATAAACAATTGCTGAGTAAGCAGATTCCAGCCATCAATCAGAACAAAAAGAATCAGCTTGAATGGCATGGAAATCTGTGCAGGAGGAAGCATCATCATACCCATACTCATTAAAATACTGGCAACAACAATATCAATAATAATAAACGGAATGTATAGAAGAATACCTATCTTAAAAGCCACCGTAAGTTCGTGAAGAATGTAGGCAGGAATCAAAATATAGGTTGGAACATCAGCAAGAGTATTTGGTTTTTGAAGTTTTGCCATACTCATAAAACTTTTGATGTATGTAGTATCTTCTTCCATCTGACTGAACATGAACATTCTCAAAGGACTTTCTGCTTTAGAATATGCTTCTGTCAAAGTGATTTCATTATTGGAAAGAGGTTTAAATGATTCATTGTAAACCTTATTAAAAGTGGGCCACATTACAAAAAGTGTCATAAAAAGAGCAATTCCGTTAAGCACTGCTGTTGGAGGAACCTGCTGCAAAGAAAGAGCACGCTTAATAAAATCAAGTACAATGGAAAAGCGCAGAAATGTTGTAGTAAGAATAAGAATACTTGGTGCAAGAGAAAGCAAAGTAAGGAGTATCAAAAGTTGAACCGAAAAGGCAACTTCTTTACCAGTTCTTGGAGCCCGTGCTGAAAATTCAATATTTGGAAAATCAATTCCTGTTATATTCTGTGTCATTTCTGTGCGGCCATTGGTAGCTACCTGAGAAGCAGCTGGAATTAATGAAAACAAAGAAATGAGCCCAATAAGAAAATATTTCCTGATTTTAGAAAATCTCATTAGTTGTCTCCTTCAATTCTGCTGCGAGTTTTTTTAAGGGCAGTTAAAATCTGGTCGGAAGCGCCGTCAGAAGTTTTGGAACTTTTTCTTGAAGAAGTTGATTTTTTACCGGCAGGTTTTGCAGTATCGTTTGTAAAATAAGTTTTCTTACCTTTAAAACCATTTGGCATAAAAATCTCAAGAAGTTCTTCAAAGGTATTTGGTTTTGTAGTATTGTTAACTTTATCTGCATAGGTGTTCATTGCATTAATAGTTTCCACATCAGTAATCTGGCTGATAAGGTTAATTCCACCGTCTGTAACTCCAAGAACATAGCAGTTCTGCTGAATTGTTACTATCTGAACACTTTTCCCGGGAGCCAGATTGATTGACGCAACCCGCCGCAAAAAAGGATCATCACTTGGCTTGACTTCCGTTCCTTTTTTTACAAGTTTCATTACAAACCAGATTAAAAGAATAACGATTACAAGAACTAAAACCATTCTTACAAAAACCCAGAAACCATTTGGCGACCTTTCTGTAACTGTAGCAGAATCTGTATCAAGAATAATTGAATTTTCTCCAGTAGGAACATCAGTAGAAACTGACTCAAGGTTTACATTGGATTCAGAATTTGAATTCTGAGCAAAACTGAAATTTGAAAACAAAAACAGAAATGCAGCAAAAACTGCAAATGATTTAAAAGAAACTTTCATTAATCCCACCCATTTTAGCCCTATCCCCATAAGGCAAAAAATTTATTTTTAAAATAAACTTGCCGCGGCTCAAGATTAATGAACCACGGCATTGATTTTTAATTACATTGAAGAAGAAACCTGCTGAATTGCAGGAAGAATTTCTGTAACACGAACACCGAAGTTTTCGTCAATAACAACAACTTCTCCCTTAGCAATTGGTTTATGGTTAACAAGAATGTCTACAGCTTCACCGGCAAGTTTATCAAGCTCGATGATTGTACCTTCACCCATGCCAAGAATTTCTTTAATAGTTTTTTTACAGTGTCCCAGTTCTACGGTCATTTCCATGTAAACGTCCATGATAAGACCGATATTTCCCTGTTCAGAGCTTGGAATACCGTTGGCAAGATTTGGGAACTGCAGAGACTGAACATTTGGAGTATTAAACTGCATTCCGCCACCCTGAGGCATCATCTGACCACCCATCTGGTTCATGCCACCCATTGGTGCACCCATATTCATGCCTGCCATGTTCATTCCACCCATTGGTGAGCCCATCATAGCACCCATATTCATATTGTTTTGAGCACCGCCCATCGGGTTATTCATCATACCGCCCATTGGATTTCCGCCTGCAAGATTTCCCATGCTTGCAAGATCAGCAGAGTTAAGTGCTCCTGTCCCAAAATCAGAACCAGAATTTCCGCCTAAAGCTTTAGCCATTCCTTCTGCAACAGAACCGCTTACTGCTTCCCACAAAGTATAAGGCTCTCCGTCTACAGTAACAGGATATGTAAACAAGGCAAAAATTCCCTGAGGCATTCTAACCATTGGTTTTGGCTGATGAACTGCTTCTGGAGCATTAGCAGCAAGTCCAGAAAGCTTTCCATCTTTGGTAAGAGCTGTAATTTCTGAACCAGAATGCTGAGCCACAACTTCAGAAATAATTGAAAGCCCCATTTCACTGAGCTCCGGTTCATCTTCTTTATTAATAAGCCCAATAAGTTTCTGAGCAAATTCCGGAGAAAAAATAAACAGGTGATCACCATTCAATGTAGCATTGAAATCTGCCATAACAGCAACAACTACTTCCGGAATCTTTGCAAGTACCTGATCTCTGCCTAAGGCTTCTACCATAGGTACATCTGCAATAACTTCCTTACCCGTCATTGTTTTAAGAGACTGAGCAAGGTTTTCTTTTACTTCATCTGCAAAACCTGTAAGAATAGTTGTGTCAATGTTTGCGTTTGGAACAATCATGCTGCTTCCACCAGCGGACAAGCCGCCCATATCAACTCCTGAAAGCAAAGCATCAATTTCTGCCTGTGAAATAGCACCGTCACTCATAATGTATCATCTCCTTCTGCGGATAATTCTTCAAATTCTTCTGAATCATTGTCATCTATTTTACCAATAACCTGAACGGCCATTTTTTTACCAACAACACCAGGCTGGCAATAAAATTTCTTTACATTACCAACACTTAAAGTAAGAGGTTCCCCAACCCTTACATTTGGAAGACGAATAACATCTCCCAGGTGAAGATTTACAACATCCCTGATTGGAAGATTGATTGCACCAATTTCTGCAACAACATCCATGTCTACATCACGGAGTTTTTCTTTAATAGTTCCCATATACTGAGTAGTTGAACTTCTTCGTACACTACTAAACCAGAACTGAGAAGAAAGCTTTGAAACAACCGGTTCAATTGTAAGGTAAGGAATACAAATATTCATCATACCTTCTTCATCACCGATTTTAGTACTCATAGTAATAAGAACGACCATTTCGTTAGGAGGAACAATCTGAGCAAACTGAGGGTTAGTTTCAATCTGTCCAAGTCTAGGTCTAAGGTCAATTACCTGAGTCCAGGCTTCACGCATATTTGCAAGAATACGAACAATAATACCTTCCATAACTGACTGTTCAATATCTGTAAGATCACGGCTAACCTTTGCTCCAGTATTTCCATTGCCACCAAACAAGCGGTCAATCATTGTAAATGTAATTGCCGGATCAATTTCAAGTATGGCGTTTCCTTTAAGAGGATCCATGTTGATAACGGCAAGAGTTGTTGGAGAAGGAATTGAACGAAGGAATTCCTCATAAGTAAGCTGATCTACTGACTCAACGTGAACATGAACAAGAGAACGAAGCTGTGCAGAAAGGCTTGTTGTAGTAAGACGGGCAAAAGTTTCGTGCATGTTTGAAATTGTACGAAGCTGTTCTTTTGAGAATTTGTCCGGGCGTTTAAAATCATAAATTTTAATTTTACGGGTGTCTTGAACCGGTTTAAAATCTTCACCGGCGCTTTCACCTGAGCTGATTGCCTGGAGGAGCTGGTCAATTTCGTCTTGTGACAAAACCTCGTTCATCTGAATACCACCTTAATGCAGATTAATACTGCTTAACAACATCTTTTGTTACAAACTTAACGTCACGGATTCTTGCCTTTCTGCTCAAAAGGTCATCATTAATCTGGTCACGAATCTGAATACTCAAATTCTTTTCATTCTGTGGTTTAAGTTCTTCGTAAGTTCTTTCTGAAAAATAACGTCTGAGAAAGTCGCGGATTTCAACTGTTCTCTGAGTAATTTCTGTTGAAGTTACTTTGTCGTCTTTTTTGTAACCTAATGCAACCTGAACAACAACACTGGCAGGAAGTTCATCATTAGACTGAGTTCTAATCTGTTCGAGGGAAGTATACCAGTCATAAATTTCTCGTTCTTCCTGATATTCAAGGCTTACAGGAACAGAAGTCTGCTTTTTCCCGCCTTTTCCCATAATCAACACTGTAATAACAACTACTGTTACGATAAAAATTACTGCTGCAACACCAATTGCTACGAATTTTAAAATCTGAGGAATAATACCTTTTGCGCCACCCTTTCTTGAGCCTGTATCTACACTTGTATCATCACCAAAGCCCATGTCTGCGTTTTCGTCTGCCATTTTATCCTCCAATTAAAACATTAAAATTATAATCTATTTTTTTTTATTTTTCAATCAAAATAACCATATTAGTATGATTATCGGATTAAAAGTGCCCTTCATCAAGCATTATTATATCAACACGGCGATTGTAAGCCCTTGTTTCCGGTGTATCATTTACTGTATAAGGCCTTGTGTCGGCATATCCTGCAATACTGAATGATTTTTCTTCTACACCAAAATCACTTAAATAATGCAGAACATTGGCGGCTCTCTGACTTGAAAGCTCCCAGTTGCTTTTAAATCCTGAATCACTGGAAACTGGTGTATTATCTGTATGACCTTCAATTCTGAACCGTCTGCCTTTTACTTCTTCACTATTAAAGAATTTAGAAAGCCTTAGCAAAGTATCTCTGCTTTCTTCCATATTTAGATCAGCGCTGCCTTCATCAAAAAAGGAATCGCTCATCAGTGTAATTACAAGACCTCGTTCATCACTGGTAATTGTAATTTTATTTGTCTTAATATCCGGCTGAAAAATACTTACTGCCTTTTTCTTTGCTGTTCCAAGATTACGTCCTCTTTCCGTGGAAGGAAGAGAGCTTACTGTGTTTCCTAAATCAGCAAGAGAACCTGCACTTGTTGAAATTCCACCACCTGAGGTTGAATTATTCAAAGAAGCTGCCAGTTCTGCCATTTGAATAGCATCTGTTTCGCTTGGATCATAAAGCATTACAAAGAAACAGAGCATAAGAGTAATCATGTCACCATAAGTACCCTGCCACGCAGTTGACGGCTTTTGGGGTTCACTTTTCTTTTTTGCCATAACAATTATCCCCGGTCAATTAATCTTTAATAACGTCTGCTTCAATAGATTTTCTTGCTTTAGGATCCATGTATGTAAGAAGTTTTGTTGCAAGAATTCGAGGGTTATCACCAGCCTGAATTGAAAGAACACCTTCAATAATCATTTCTTTTACAAGCATTTCACGGCTGTTATGAGCAAGGAGTTTTCCTGCAAAAGGACCAAAAAGCCAGTTGGCAAGCCAGGAACCGTACAGTGTTGTAATCAACGCAGTAGCCATATTTGGACCCAAAGAACTTTTATCTTCAAGATTACGAAGCATACCAATCAAACCAATAACTGTACCCATCATACCAAAACCAGGACCATATCCTGCCCAGGCGTTAAGCATATTAATCCATTCCATGTGGCGGGCTTCTATCTGTGCCATTTCTGTTTCCATAATATTGCGGATAACTGCACCATCAGTACCGTCAACAACAAGACGAAGTCCCTGCTTCATAAAAGGATCATCAAGATCATCAAGTCCTTCTTCAAGTGCAAGGATACCTTCACGACGAGCTTTTTCACTTAATGCAACCATATTCTGCACAAGAGATTTTTCGCCATAATCATGAGTTTTAAAAGTTCTGCCGATAATACCCCAAATTCCCAAAGCCTGTTTAATTGGAGAGTTAATAAACAAAGACATGTAGGAACCGCCCACTGTAATAAAAAGTGACGGAACATCAACGATTCCGGAAATTTCACCACCTGATGAAAGAACACCAAGAAAAATTGCAGCAAAACCACCAATAAGACCAATTATTGTTGCTATATCCATAAAGCCCCTCTTTTACCCTTTTATGTTCACAGCAAATTATAATTCCTGACAGCTGATTCCAAGCTTAGACCTGTAATCGCAAATCTTTTCTATAATTTCCTGGGGAGAATTTTTTACTATTATTTTTTTGCCGGACAGCATTGTTATTGTAAGATCCGGATTAAGTTCCATACATTCAATCTGATGGGGATTAATCCAGTAGCTTGAACCGTCCAACCTGTTTACTTCAATCATAACACTATATTTTGAATTGATTTTTAAATCCCGTCAAGTAGTATTATTGATTTTTAAACAGTTTTCTCCATTTAAAATTTCGGTTTTTTTAAAGCTTTAGTTTAGTACTTTTACTAAAAAGATTAAAAATTATAACAAAATCTTCATAGTATAATTAAAAAAAATATGATAAAATACAAAGTATGACTAACAAAATTCTTGTAATTGAAGACGTTATTGAGATGAGTGGACTTGTTTCCATGTATCTGGAAAATGCAGGATTTGAAGTTGCCGTCTGTGAAAACGCTGAACTGGCACTGGAAAAACTCCAGGCACAATATGTTCCAAATTTAATTCTTCTTGACCTGAACCTTCCGGGAATGAGCGGATTTGACTTTCTTAAAAAAGTCCGGGAAGACTACAAAAAATCAATTCCAATTATTATTGTTTCTGCCAGAGACAGCGACGAAGACATTATCAAAGGACTTGGCTTTGGTGCAGACGAATTTGTTACTAAACCATTCAGTCCAAAGGTACTGGTAGCCAGAGTTCAGGCAAAACTCAACAGACTTCTCCAGACAGAAGCAACAATGGAAGAAACAATCAGTTTTGGTGAATATACACTTTACTGCAATAGCTGCATCTTAAAAAAAGGAACAGAAAAAATGCAGCTTTCGGCAAAAGAATACGAAGTGCTTGAATATCTTTGCAGAAACAAAGACAAGGCTGTTACACCGGAACAAATTTATCAGACTGTATGGAAAACTCAGTTTGGTGATGTTACGGCAGTGGCAGTTTACATTCAGAGGCTTAGGAAAAAAATAGAAGTTGATCCTGCCAAACCTGAATACATAACAACAGAATTTGGCAACGGCTATAAATTTGTTACAAAGTAATTATTCATGCAGCAGAACAGTTTAAGTTTTGCTGCTGTTTTTTTTGAGGAATCATAATGAGAATAAAAAATCAAATTTTATTATTAATCAACCTGATTATAATAATTCCTGCATTTGCAATTGGTTTTATACCGTTTTATCACTTTATGAATAGGCCCAGCAAATATCTCATTAAAGATTTTTCAGAAGTTGCATCTCAATTTAAAAACAACACGGAAGTATCAGAACAAGATTTCAGAAAAATAGAAAAGCACCTGCAGTCTTACCCTACAACACTTGATTTAATGATTTTTGCAAACAATTCAATTCTGCTTTCTACAATTCCTGAATTAAAAACAGGAACAGCAATTACAAAAGAAGAACTTTTTGACTTTATTAGTTCCACAAGTAATTATTACAAATACCAGCTCCAATCTTCCAGTCACTTTTTAAATGATGCAGATGATAAAACAGAATCGAATAAGATTAAATGCCTGATTATCAGCAGAACAAAAATTGAAAGTACAAAAGAAACTACTTTTAGAATGATTTTTTATTTTCCAACGATTCTTGTATTTATAATATTTGAAACACTTGCAATCACAGCTGTTGTTTTTCTGTCATTAAATCTAAAAAAATCAATTGATGAACTGGAAAAAACTACAGAATCAATTTCAAAAGGAAACTTTAATATTCCAATTGTTTCCAAGATTAAACATAAAAATGAAATCACAAAATTAACAGAAAACCTGGAAAACGTTCGTATCTCTTTTAAAGAACTGGAATCAGGGAGAACCCGTTTTATTATGGGAATGAGCCACGACCTTAGAACACCTGTTGCAATCATTAAAGGCTATACAGAAGCTCTTGCAGACGGGATTATTTCTAAACCAGAAAAAATCAAGGAAACTCACCAGCTGATTCTGGCAAAAATAAGTCAGCTTGATTTAATGATCACCGAACTTATAAACTGTGTTCGTCTGGACAACGGATTACTGAAGCCAAACATTAAACCTCAGGATTTCCATGAATTTCTGGTGGCCTGCGGTAAAAATATTTCCAATTATGCTTCGATTTATAAAAAAATCTTCAATTACAACATCAATATTCCAGAAAGTTTTATAATCGATTTTGACAATCTTCTCTGTGAAAGACTCATCGAAAACCTTATTTCTAATTCCGTAAGATATTCTCAGGATTTTGCAGAAATTTCCCTTAAGGCAAAGCTTCTGGAAGACGGCTCCATTATTCTCACAGAAGAAGATAACGGCAACGGAATGTCAGAAGAAGACTTGCAGCACATTTTTGAAATATTCTACAGAGGAACAAACAGCCGCCGTGAAGCAGGAATGGGCATTGGCCTAAATGTAGTAAAAAACATAATAGAAATTCACGGATGGCATATTGATGTAGAAAGCCAGAAAGGAAAAGGAACAAAATTTATAATTACAATTCCTCCGCGAAAAGAGAAAAAATAAAATTTATTCCATTAATTCCAGGAGTAATGGTGTTAAAAACATCATTCCCTTGGAATTTAAGCTATAAACCTTCTCACCTTGTCTATTTTTATAGACACTTGTATAACCATTTTTCTCATATTCTGCCCAAATTCCCTTATTAACACCTAATCTTTCCTGTAAATTACCAAACCAGGGGCTAACTTTACTAAACTTCTTTTTGTAATCGGACTCAGTTATTCCAAAACTGCTTCTAAATCCCATCATAAAAAATTCATACTCCAGTGTTTTTAAATCAAGCTCTTCCTTTGTTCCCGAAAGAAAATCATTTAAATACTGATTAATGTCCTGGGTGTTGGAAAAACGGTATCCTTCTTCATATAAAGTTGAACAGGCACCTGCACCGCAACCAATATAACTTCCCTGCTTCCAGTAATTAAGATTATGGCGGCTAAAACAACCTGGCCTGCAAAAATTTGAAACCTCATATTGAAGAAATCCGTTTTCCAGAAGAAAATCTCTTCCTAAAAGATAAATTCTGTCGCTTTCATCAAAATCATATTCTTCCCCGGCATCAATACGTTTTTGGAGAGGAGTGCCTTCTTCTATGGTAAGAGTGTACAAAGATATATGATCAGGGTTAAATTTAAGGGAATCCTTTAAACCGGCTATAAACTGTTCTTCTGACTGGCATGGAAGACCTGCAATAAAATCAAAGGAAAATTTTCCATTCCATTTTGTTTTTATAATTTCCATTGCTTTAAATGCAGCAGCTTTATCTGCAGATCTTTTAACATTTTTTAATGCATCATCACAAAGAGACTGAACACCAAGAGAAATTCTGTTTACATGATGATTTTTAAACAGCTTGAGTTTTTCTGGGGTCACACTTTCTGGATTCATTTCTATTGTAAACTCAAATTCTTTTTCCATCTCATTAACTTCTGGATTAATTTTACCGCACTCCCAGACAGTATTAAAAATCTGAACAAACTGTTCTTCAGAAAGTTTACTGGGCGTGCCTCCACCTATATAAACAGTTGACCAGTAATCAACGGAATATTCTTTTGCTTTATAACGGATTTCACGGCAAAGGCAGTCAACATACTCCTGGGGAATAGATTTTTTTCCTACAGGAACACTAAAAAAATCACAGTAATCGCATTTAGAATAACAAAAGGGAATGTGAATATAAAGAGAAATTGAATTCATTATTGATTAAAAGACATTAAAATGGTCCGGGGGCAAATATTCAAGGATTACCTGACCTTTTATTTTATCTGCACCAACAGGGCCCCAAAGTCTTGAATCACTGTAATTAACCCGACTGTCTGCAAGAAGAAAATACTGATTTTCGCCAAGAGTAAATTCAGAAAAATTACCAATAATTCCTGCCTGATTCCACAGCTCCGGCACTGCTCCAATATTTGTTGAATACTCAGTATCAGAAAGCTCATATTCAGTAAGAAAATGATCCTGACCTTTTGATTTAATATACAGAACAAAATTTTCCATGTAGACTGTATCACCAGGAACTGCACAAATTCGCCTTAAGCAGGCAGATTCTGTTGAATTTCTGTTAAAACCAAGAAATTCCGGGAGAACAAGAAATTTAGAAACATCAGAAATTAATTTACCGCAAAAACCTTTTTTTCCGTCAAGAGGATCAACATAAACAACAGTTCCTCTTGCAAATTTATTTCCTAAAGGCGAAACTGCTACCCCACAATTTTTTGAAAAGGCAGGACTCATGGAATTGCTTTTTACAAGAACCGGGAAAATAAAAAACTTAGTAATTAAAGAAAGCATTAATATTACAATAAAAGTTATAAGAAAAAATGTTGAAATGCGTTTATTTCTTCTGCGTTTTTCTTCAAAATCATACTGGTAAACATTCTGGTTCATGGGATAAATAATACCCTTTTTTTGTGTTTTTTACAATATTTAAAGTTAAGTTTTAAAATTCCATTGTGTAATTGAAGAAAAACTGCCGATATATTATATTATTAGTATGGAAAAAGGCATTAAAACAATAGCACAAAACAGGAAAGCTCATTTTAACTACTCCATAGAGGAATCAATAGAATGTGGAGTTTGTCTTGAAGGCACAGAAGTAAAATCAGTAAGAGCAGGCCAGATTTCCTTTGTAGACAGTTTTGCACTTATAGAAAACCACGAAGTCTGGATTCAGAATTTTCATATTAACGAATATGCATTTTCAGGAGTTTTTAACCACGATCCGGACAGAAAAAAGAAGCTTCTCCTTCATAAAGAAGAAATAAAGCGGTTGGAACGAAAAGTAGATGAAAAAGGATTTACTTTGATTCCCCTGGAATTCTACCTTAAAGATGGAAAAGTAAAATGCAAGCTTGGAGTCTGTAAAGGTAAAAAACAGTTTGACAAACGGGCCGACATAAAAGAAAGAGATGTTAACCGGGAATTAAACAGAGAATTAAGGGAAAGAAACAAATAGGAAGTAATGGATTTGGAGTTTTTTGCTGGCAAAAAGAAAAATTTCCTCACAAAAATAATGCAGTATTTTGCAGTTGCTGCATTTATGGGAATTATTTGTACTCAGACAGTTTATGCACAAAATTCTTCAGATTCAATTGCAAAAAGCTCCAGTAGAATTTCCATCGACTTTTATAAAACATCATCTTTATCTTCTGATCTGCACATTGTTTCTATGACAACAGATTTGTTCTATACTCAACTTTTAGCCTTAGACAAGTACGAGATAAATGATTACCGGGAAATTGATTTTTCATCAGACGAACAGGAAGAAAATATTTCTTTTTATGTTGAATTAAATGAATCTGAAAACGGAGGATGGAACTGCAGACTAAACGGAACAAAAGGAGTAATCGTTTATTCTACAGAAAAAACTTATGATTCATATTACAAAATTCTTCTGGATGCCAAAAGTGCACTGGAAAACTTTCTTGAAGTTTTCTTTGACCAAATAAATAAAGGAATAAACTACTCCTCTGCTGCAGAAAAAACAGTTTCAAAATCAGGGAAAAATAATTTTAGCGGATGGGATGAAAATTTTGGAGAGCAGAAAAATTATTCCCTTTCTCAGAATACAGCAAGGAATGTTCCAGAAATAAAAAATAATTTATCAGACACAGAAATCATCAGCGGAACATGGCAGGGAGAACCTTTCATAGACAGAATAGTAATTTTACGAAGCGGCCGTGGATTTGTAATTTTTAAAAATGGAGCAAATATGACCATTTCTGTAGAATTTTCCAACAACGATGTAACAATCACTCAGACAGGAAAACCAAATGCATCATTTTTCCCGGAACTTCCTAGAGAAATTGCACTTAAAAATGCAGTAGAATCTAAGCCAATTGTGTGGAAATTAACATTAGTAAACGGAGAACTTCAGGGAACCAAAACAAGTCTCCAGGAAGATAAATCATCAGCAGAAGGTGCCAGCGTTAAAAACACAAAAGTAATCTGGACCAGAAAATAGTTTAAAATTCAACTTTACAGGCCCCTTCCCTTAAAACTTCTGGAACATCATTCAAAAGACTAACAATTGTAGAAGGTTTTGAATTCAACTTGTCGCCATCAGAAACAAAAAGATCCACTTTATTGCCAAAAACTTCATCTATCTGGGATTCAGTTTCCAGGTTTGGTTCACCGCTTAAATTTACACTGGTTGAAAAAACAGGACAATCTAATTTTGTAAGAACTTTTCTAAGCCATTTGTCACCAGGACAACGGAACCCCACAGTTGGAAACATCTGGGCAAATTCACTGGAAGTTTTCTGGGAAGAAATTTTTACAATCAGCGTAAGAGGTCCAGGCCACAGCTTGAATAATTTTTCCGGAATTAACTGGTCTGTATATTTATAAATATTTTCTGGTCTGGCAATTAACTGAATGAGAGGTTTTGATTCTGCCCTTCCTTTAAGATCGAATATTTTTTTTCTTGCAGGCTGACCAGAAACATCTTTTTTTAAATCAACAATCGCAGAAAAACCATACACAGTGTCTGTAGGAATTATTACAACTTTTTCTTCTTTTAGACATCGGGCGGTTTTTTTAACGGATAATAAACTGTTTTTATGGATTTTCATAATTTGATTATATTGAATTTACATGTTAACTACAACAAAATCATCTTCAAAATCATTTTTTCTCTGCTTTCTTACAACAGTTGAAGAGGAAATGTCTTTTAGAGTAAAAATCATAAAAACCAGGAAAAATACAAGAAATCCACAGGTCTTGCACATCCACTCAGGTAAATAAACACCTTCTTTATGGCGCAGAATCGTTCCAGGATCATTCAATTTAATTGAAGAATCAGTAAGCCCGTTGATTTTAACAAGTTTTTCGTTTTCTTTAACGTAGCCTAGTTTTCTGGCATAGGAAGCAATCACTTCATTATCTTTTTCAAGAGCAATGCTTTCCATAGTTAAATTGTTATTTATTTCCTGAATTTTTGCTGTTCGTGCACTTATTAACCGTTTTTGAGTCTTAAGATTTTTTGTTGCAATAACACCGTCAGTTCCACCTAAAAAAGATAAAAGAACATAAAAAAGTGTTCCAGTGAAAACTGCTAGCAAAATTTTAATTTTTTTCATAATTTTATCATCGGATAAAAATTTTATTTTCTTAATAAAAAAACTGTGATATAATTTAATTTAATGGTTCAAGTTTTAAGAAATTTATGCCGATACAAATACAGAAGTTTTATATTTCAAGGGGAAATGTATTATGAATGAATCTGAAGCAATGAATAAGGAACTTGACCAGTTTGGCGTTTGGGTAAAAAATCCACCTCATGACGACCTTCCGGAGGCTAACATGAATATTAAGGAAGAAGGTTCTTTTGCAGACCTTGACACTACTCTTTCAACAGGAGAACTTTCTAATATTTCAGGATTTGCAAACATTAACGAAACAGATGATTTCTTTGCAAACGAACCAACTTTCTCATCAGAAAAAACTCCAGAAATTGAAATACCGGAAATTGAAACTCCAGTAACGGAAGAAATTCCATCGGATTTTGAAACATCAGATTTTTCTGATTCAATAAACGTAGAAGCACCAAAAACTCAAGAAACAGAAGAAGTAAACTTTGACGCAACAAATGACATTTCATTAGATGATTTTATTTCAGATTCAGGATCATCTACAGAAACAGTTGACGCTTCCAGCTTTGGAGACGGTGATGTTGATTTAAGTTCATTTATGGATTCCCCTTCAGACGGTTTTGGAGACGGCGACATCGATCTTGATTCATTCTTTGATATGGGTTCATCAAGCGGTCCAGCTCAGGAAGAAATTGAATACGACGACCCTATTGATATTGACCTCACTTTTGATGAAGCTCCTGCAGAATTTGCAGAAGAAGATGAAAATCAAACAGAAATTGAAGCTTCTGCTGCAGAAAAAACTGTAGCAAAAACAGAATCAGAAGAACCAGAACCAAAAATGTCTTCAGAAATTTCAAGCGGAATTACAGAAGAAATAGACATAAGCGACTTTGGCATTGACGAAAACGATACTTCAAGTATAGGAATGGTTCAGGATGAAACAGAAAAGAAAGTAGCAGAAAAAGTTGACTACGAAATGACTGTTGAAACTGACGACGAAACAAGTGCTACAGAATTTGCCGCAGACAAATCAGAGGAAAACAGTGATGATGAAGAGTCAATTTCTCTTGAAACAGACGGAAAATCAAGCAACGCACCAAATGTAAATCAAGATCCGTCCCAAACTCAATACTCTCCCGACTTTGACCTTGACTCTCTTATGAGCAATGTAGAAGATATGAACGGCGGCGTAAGCAATGATCTGTTAGAAAAAAAAGAAGAAAAACCAGAAGAAGAGCCTCTTATGATGTTTGACGACTTTACAGAAAATAAAGAAGATACTCCTCAGTCAATTGAAAATATTGCTGCAAAAATTCCGGAAGAACCTTCGGCAGAAATTCCATCAGATGAAAATGTTGAAGAAACCATCATTCAGGAAAGCCCGGAAGAAACTACAGAAGAAACTGTAGAAGAAACTTCAGAAATTGAAGAACCAGTATTCAGTGAAGACAGTGAAGAATCAATTCAACAGGAACCTGCCCCTTCAGAAGATACTGTTCTTTCAGATGATACTGTTCTTTCAGATGATACTGTTTTTTCAGAGGGTTTTGCAGTTCCTCCAGCAACAGATACAGTGTTTGATGAAGCTTCCGAACCAGAAGTAGAAGAAACATTAATTGGTGATGAATTAGCAGTAGACATTGACAATGAACTTGTAGAAACAGACACATTGTTTGATGAACCAGTTGCAGAAGAAATTACAGAAGAAGTTTCTGATAATGAACAACAGACTTCATTTGATGGAATTGATATCCAGGAACCAGTTGAACAGGAACAAGAAATTGAACTTCCAGTTACAGAACCTGCCCCTTCTGAATCTATGGGAATTACATCTGCACCAGACACTTCTATTGCAGAGGAAAGCAATGCCATCCTCAAGCAGATTATGGGTGAACTTACATCACTCAAGAGCGAAATCTCAGGCCTTAAGAACGAATTTGAAACAATCAAATCTGGGGCTAAAAAGGAAGAAGTATCTGCAGAAGAACCGGACAATGGATTCTTTGGAAACATGGACGATGATGATACAATTGCATTAAGCGGCGACGAACTCAGCAACATTCTTAACAATGCAGCCTTTGACCAGAGTGAAAATGAAGAACAGGAACCTTCAGAACCAACAATTATTGAAGAGCCAGTTATTGAAGAACCAGTTGAAGAATCAGTTGAAGAACCAGTTGCAGCAGAAGAAGAAATTGAAGAAATCCAGGAACAGGCAAATGATGATGTAGCTCAGGTAGAAATTATCCAAGACAACAGTATCACAAAACCAATTGATATTTTTGCAGAAGAAGATACAGAAGAACCAATTACTGACGAATCATTAAGCTTCCTTGGAGAAAGTCCAGTTAACGAAGAAGAACCAGTTAACGAAGAAGAACCTGTTATAGAGGAAGCAGAAATCCAGGAAGAACCAGAAGATTCTGCTACAGAACCAGTTAATGGCCCTGCAGTTGTAGAAAATAACACAGACAATTCTTCTATTTCAAACACTATGAAAGAAGAAATTAAATCTGTATTAAGTTACATGGATCAGCTTTTGGAAAATCTTCCGGAAGAAAAGATTACAGAATTTGCTCAGAGCGAACAGTTTGAACTTTACAAAAAATTGTTCACTGAACTTGGTCTTGCTTAATGGGGATTTTAAGGCATATAACTGAACAAATTGAAGGCAGGCTATCAAATGAGTCTGCCTTAACTTTTGTTCAATGGTGCATAAGCAACAGAATATCAAGAGCCTCTCTGCTAACAAAAAATCAGGACAGATTTAAAATTTCGGCTTCATTTAATATGAATTTTGAATCAATTCAACTTGGGGATTCCAGCGTTGATTTCTGGGACAGTACAAAACTTTTAGGAAACAGTTCTTATCTAATTACTGATGATGACATGGATTTTGGAAAATACCTTCAATTCTTTGGCGGTGAATCAAAATTCCTTTTCACAAAAATAATTATCTATACATTTGCAACAAAAAAAATCATCCATGACATTCTGATTATACCATTACTTGATGATGAAATTTTCCCCGCAGAAATAAATAGTCTCCCGATTTTTAAACGAATAACAAACAGCACTTCCCATGGCAAATTTTTTCTGAATGTAGACAAATCACCGTTTGTAAATAAAATCTTTCTTAGACAATTAATTGAAACTATCGATCTTCTGTGCATCTCAAAAAAAGAATTCTGCTATGATTCAATTACAAAAGATATTTTCTTATCTGGAGAAATTGATGAAGAAAATTTAATTCAGTTGAATTATACAACCCGATGCCTTCTTGAAAAATTCCTTGAAATCGACAATAATGAAGTATGGAAGTTCAGTTTGTTAAATCAGCAAGCGGAAATATAAATGCACTCTACAACGGGAAACCCCTTCACTCAAATTACAATCCTGCAAAAGAAGCAGAAAGATTTGTAGCGTCAATACCAGTTACTTTTTACCCAAAATATATTCTTATCACTGAACCTTGTTTGTCTTACACAGCACAATATTTTAAACAGATGTATAATGGTGCAGTTGTCTGTGCAATCCGATATACAAATGCATTTAAAGAAACAGACAAATACTGGGATAAAGTTTTCTATCTTAATGAAAGTCAAAATCTTGCAGAAGAATTGTACAACTATTTTGGTGAAGAAGGAATTGTAAGCTGCCTGTTTGTTTCCTGGAAGCCAAGTCAGATTGCATTCGAAACTGAATATTTAAATTGCTGGAAACACATAAAAAACTGTGTAATCAAAAGCAGAAATGTTCTTGCCACAAGAAGTTTTTTTGCTTCCCGGTGGATTAAAAACACAATACGGTTTTGTCTTCTCTCCAGAAAATTTGCTAAAGTTATGCCGGGAGAAAAACCAATTCTCATGTGTGCTTCCGGACCAAGTCTTGAGACTTCCATTCCCTTCATTAAAAGGTTTCGGAATTATTTTAATATAATATGCGTTTCCTCTGCCATAGAAGTTCTTCTCTATAATCAGATTATTCCTGATCTGTGCATTTCTACGGACGGGGGTTATTATGCAAAAAAACATTTCTGCGGATTACTAAAGAATTATCCCCATATTCCTGTGGCTTTATCCCACGAAGGTGCTGCTCCAGGTTTTGTTTTTAATAATCCAATAATTCCGCTGGATTACAAAGACGGGCCTGGCAGTAAAATTATTGAATCAATTGAACACAAAACAACCACTGCTCTTAGAAACGGAACTGTAAGCGGCACTGCTGTAAATCTTGCACTTAATCTTACACGAGAAAATATTTTCTGTATTGGTCTTGATCTTGCTCCATCAATGGGATTCAGTCATACTCAGCCAAATATTCTTAACAACACGGATTCTACAAAAGAAAATCGTTTTTATACATGCGAAACTAGAATAACTCCCAGAACCTTTGAATCACCTGCCCTAAAAATTTATGAAAACTGGTTTGCTTCTACAAATTTTCATTCAAGAGTTTTTAGACTAAGCAACAATTACAAATTTTCAAATAATCTGAATCAGGTGCAGGATTTAAACTGGCAGCAAATAAAAAGCTATCTAAAACAGAACAATTTTGACAAAAAAAAGAATCTTGAAATTATTAATTTAAACAATGAAATATATGATAAAAACCGCAGACTTTCAGTTATAAAACAAATTTTTAACCAGAATATTTTTACAAAGGAAATGTTCAACGCAATAGCACCAGCAGAATTTGTTATATATGAGCGTTCAAAAGGAATGGCAAACGAAAAGGAAGCATACAAACAGGTGCTATCAAAAATTTCAGCATTCTATGAAGAAATAGTCGAGGAATATTTCTGATGATTTACAGAGAATTTGTTCTTTCAAAAACTGGAGAAAAGATTCCACTTTTTAATAATTCAACTCCAATGCACTCAAAATATAATCCTCAAAGAGAAGCAGAAAATTTTGCAAATCAGTTAGTCACCGATGGAATAAAATCAGCTTTTTTTGTAATTGGGGGAATTGGTGGCGGATTCCATATTGAAGCTTTAGTAAAAAAACTCTGCTCCTTAAACATTGTATACTTTATTTTAGCTTTTGAAGAATCACAGAATGAAATTGATTTTTTAATGGACTCACCTTTGATTGCTGAACTTTTAAAAAACGATAAAATAATTTTTTGCAATTCTTCTGATCTTTCTGAATTATTAAAAGAAAAATACATGCCTGTCTTTTACGAAAAATTTTTCTTTATTTGTCAAAACGCATGGGAAAATTTTCAAAAAAATAATAATTCAACATTAAAGGATATTCAGTTTAAGATTGAACAAACACTGGATATTATTTCCTCTGACTATTCTGTTATGTGCCACTTTGGAAAACTCTGGCAAAAAAATATTTTTAAAAATTTGCAGCAGTTAAAAAATTCAACTTCAATATCTGACTATCTTAAAAACAAAAACATTGCAGACTTAACTAAAAAAACAGCAGCCATAATTGCAGCCGGTCCTTCATTGGATAAATCAATTCAAAAATTAAAATCCAGTTTGAATGAATATGTTATAATTTCAAGCGACACTGCCTACCCTGTGCTTTTAAAAAATAATATTCACCCTGATTTTGTATTAACAATCGATGCCCAGGATATTTCAAAAACCCATTATTATACAAATCAGGAAGAGCTTACAGACGGAACTTGTTTTATTCTTGAACTATCCTCCACGCCTTCAATTCAAAGAAGAGTAAAAAATTTTAAAAATTTTAATGTAATATTCACAATTAACAGTCATCCTCTTGAACAATTTGCACTGGCCCAATACAACGTTCCCCAAATTTTCTCAGGAGCTGGAACAGTAACAGTAAGTGCTATAGATTTTGCAAACCAGATGGGTTTTAAAAAAATCGAATTATTTGGAGCAGACTTTTGTTATAACAGCGGGAAACCTTACTGCAAAGGCACTTACCTCGACACAAATCTAGTAATGAACAGCAGCAGATTTTATACTACAGAATTTTTATTTACCAGATTGATGTTCAGAACAGAAATTTATCCTGTAAAATCAGAACATAATTTTAGCGGACAGAATCTCACTAACCCCTTTTCTAGCCCGGTGATGGAAAAATACAGAAAAAGTGTTATAGATTATGGATTAAAAAATAATTTTAAAATTGAGCAGAACATTCTTACAAAAAACGAATCCTCTGTAAAAATCAACAACCCGGAAAAGCTTAATATAAATGATTTTAAAATGAAGAATTTTCTGCAAAATTATCAAAAAGAATCTGATAATCAAAAATCTCCTGTTAACTTGCCCTATAAAGCCTATTTATGTTATAATAAATTATTATGAAAATTAAGCCACAAATTTTTACTGCAGTTACAGCCGGCGTATTTGTAATTACAATTCTAGTTTACGTGTTATCCCTGGTTATAGACTTTAAGCAACAGTCGGCCAGAAGTGCCATTAAATTTGAAACAATCAGTGCAAGCCTGAATGAAAACTTAATGGAAAACGATGTTCATTCAAGTGATTTTTACGGCCAACTTATAGAAAGCTGCGGAGATGGTAAAGAAATAAAATATCTTCAGATAGTGAGCGGCAACGAACCGGTTTTTACATACCCTGCTGAATTAGAAAATACAAATTCAAAGTTTCAGTTTACAAAAACTTTTACAAAAAAAATTACGATTCCGGAAAAAGAAACAGTTACAATTATTGCAACTCTTTACACAATTAAAGCTTCAACATTTTACAACAAAAGTATTGTTTCATTTATCATAATTCTGTCGGCCACAATTGCCTGC
>JAEDJS010000074.1 GCA_016296205.1 Treponema sp.
TTTTTTATTGTTCGCTAGAATTATTCAACAGTAACACTTTTTGCAAGATTACGTGGTTTGTCCGGATCGTTTCCTCTCTGAACTGCGCAATAATATGCAAATGATTGTGCCGGAATAATGCTCAAAATTGGTTCAAAAGCATCATCTGTTTCTGGAATGCTGATTACTTGGTCGGCAACTTCCTTAAAACTGTCTTTTTTATCCTGACTAATTACAAGAGTGCTTGCTCCACGGGTTTTTACTTCTACAATGTTGCTTGAAAGTTTATCGTAAAGTTCACTTTGAGTTGCAATAGCAACAACAAGTGTCTGCTTGTCTATTAAGGCGATTGGTCCGTGTTTAAGTTCACCGGCTGCAAATGCTTCTGAATGCATGTAACTAACTTCTTTAAGTTTAAGTGCACATTCAAGGCTGGTTGCACTGTCAAACAAACGGCCAATAAAGAAAACTTTGTTTTTATTAAAATGCCCTGCAGCAAATTTCTGAACACTCTCCATATCCTTAAGAATTTCATCAACCTGAGAAGGAACTTTTTCCAGCTGACCAAGCAATTTCAAATACTCATCAGATGAAATTTTTCCACGAATATTTGCCATTTTAAGGGCAAGAAGATAAAGACATGCCAGCTGAGTTGTATAGGCTTTTGTAGAAGCAACTGCAATTTCTGGTCCAGCCCAGGTGTAAATTACGTCATCTGCTTCCCGGCTTACAGTTGAACCAACACAATTTGTAATTGCAATAATATGTGCTCCAGCTTTTTTTGCAAGTCTCATTGCGGCTAAAGTATCTGCAGTTTCACCACTTTGAGAAATAACAATAAAAATATCGTCCTTGTTAAGGATTGGATTTCTGTAACGGAATTCGCTGGCAACATCAACAACAACGGGAACTCTTGCAAATTTTTCAAATGCGTAACGAGCAACAACACCTGCGTGATAAGCAGTTCCACAGGCAGTAATAATTACTCTTCCTGCATTTTTCCACGCGTCACCAAATTCAACTTCGTCAAATTTTATATCTACAGGTTTTTCGTTCTGCAAAACAAGTCTTGGGCGGATTGTGTCGTTCAAGGCCTTTGGCTGTTCGTAAATTTCTTTAAGCATAAAATGAGCATATCCGCATTTTTCTGCACTGCTCATATCCCATTCAACATGATAAGGTTTTGCAATAATTTTTTCGCCTTCATCTGTAAACAAATCAACATGGTCTGTATACAAAACTGCAACCTGATTCTGATCAAGAAAATAAACTTCTCGTGTATATTCAAGAACAGCAGGAACATCACTGGCAATAAAATTTTCATTTTCCCCCAAACCAATAATAAGTGGACTTTCCTTTCGTGCGGCAATAATTCTATCCGGGAAATCCTTGCACATAACACCAAGAGCGTAACTTCCTTCAAGCCGATGAATTGAATTCAACACGGCTTCCATAATGTCACCGCTCTGGTCATAATAATAATTTACCAGATGTGCAATTACTTCTGTATCAGTCTGACTGCGAAAAACAACTCCCTGACTCTGGAGCCACTCCTTGAGCTTTGCATAATTTTCGATAATTCCATTATGGACGATGGCAATTGTTCCGCTTATATTTGTGTGAGGGTGAGCATTAACGTCGTTTGGTTCCCCATGAGTTGCCCAGCGTGTGTGTCCAATACCCATTGTTCCGTTGATTGCGTTTCCTTTTATTGTTTCGTCTGCAATTTTCTTTTCAAGAGCTTTAAGTGCACCCTTTGCTTTGCGAACAAGAATATCTTCTCCATTGAAAACGGCAATTCCGGCGCTGTCATATCCACGGTATTCAAGTTTACTTAATGCGTTGATCAAAACAGGTGTTGCATCTTTATATCCAATATAGCCTACAATTCCGCACATAATTTAACCTCAATTTACTTTCTTTCATGGTGAATTATTTAAAAATAACTCAATTTTATTTTACCCTAAATTTTATGTTTTATCAATTCACTTGTTAATTTACTTCTCTACAGCAGTTTGGACATCCACCAATCCTTACATGTTTTTTGCCCTCTTTTGTATAATTAAAAAGTCTTGCCACCAGATGCCCATCTAAAGGCACATCTTTTTTGCATACAGGACAAGTTCTGTGCAATCCCGATTCTACTTTTGGATAACAGTGAGGACAACCGCTGACAGTGCACAACTGGTCGTGGCAATTCATAGGTCGGTATACTCTAGTGATTAAATTTTCACCTTTCATTAAAAAAGTCCCGCAAAGTGGGCATTCAACTAGCAAACCTGCCAGTGCCGCCTTTTCTTTTGCATTCTGGCGTTTTTTTTCCTGAGCTTTAATTTTACTTAACTGATTCAATTTTAAAAGTGCATAAATTAAAAAGAAGATAAATAATGAAACAAAAAATAATACTATATATGCCATATGTTGATTTTATCGTTTTTTTAAACTAAAATACAAGACATGAAAGTTATGGTAATTGGTAGCGGCGGACGTGAACATACTATTGCATGGAAGCTGTCTCAGAGTGAAAATGTAGAAGAAGTGATTTGTGTTCCTGGAAACGGAGGTACTGCTCTTGAAAACAAGTGTGCCAATGTTAACCTTGATGATTGCCCTTATCTTAATGGCATTACTGGTAACCAGCGTTATGCAGAAATTGCAAAGCATGAAAATTGTGAAATGGCTGTTGTTGGTCCAGAAGATCCTTTGGCAACAGGAGTCGCAGACGCCTTATGGGCAGCAGGAATTCCAACTGTTGGTCCAAAAGAAGCAGGTGCTCAGCTTGAAGCAAGTAAAGACCTTGCAAAGGTTTTCATGAAAAAATATGGCGTAGCATGTGCAAACAGCGAAACATTTACAGATCCAAAACTGGCACTGGAATACATTTCTAAACAGGGTGCACCAATTGTTATTAAAGCAGACGGTCTGGCAGCAGGCAAAGGTGTTGTAGTTGCAATGACTTTGGAAGAAGCTCAGAACGCTGTTAGAGATATCATGGAAGACAAAAAACTTGGTGGTGCCGGAAGCAAAATCGTTGTAGAAGAATATTTACGGGGTATCGAAGTTAGTGTTCTTGCAGCAGTTAGCGTAACTCCAGAGCTTGCAAAAGAAGGAAAAGCTACAATTAAAGCATTCCAGAGTGCCCGTGACCACAAACGACTTATGGATGGTGCAAAAGGTCCTAATACAGGCGGAATGGGTGCTATTAGTCCAGTTGATGATTTTACTCCAGAGCTTCAGGCTCAATTTGAAGAAACAATTCTTAAACCAACTCTTAAAGGATTGATTGAAGAAGGATACGATTACCGGGGATTTATTTTCTTTGGTCTTATGATTACAAAAGACGGTCCAAAAGCTTTGGAATACAATGTTCGTCTTGGTGACCCAGAAACTCAGGCTGTTCTTCCTCTCATGGATTTTGATTTTGCAGATATGTGTAAATCAATTACAGAAGGAACACTTAAAGATTTTCCACTTACATGGAAGGCTGGATATTCAGTTGCTCCAGTAGCAGTTAGCGGCGGATACCCAAAAGCTTACCTCAAGGGAAAAACAATTTCCTGGAATCCAGAAATCGTTAACAGAAACGCAAAAGTTTTTATCGCAGGTGCAATGAATGAACGCAGAAACAAACGGTTTCTTGATAACAAACTGATGGGGCTTTACACAACTGGTGGCCGCGTTCTTGCATGTTCTGCCAACGGTGCAACTTTTGACGAAGCATGGAAAAAAGCATACGAAGCTATCAATGCAATCAGCTTTGAAGGAATGTTCTTCCGCAAAGACATCGGTTTGCCAGGAGCAGCAGAAAGCAATTAATTTCTGTTGATTTAAAATATTTAAGGGGCTTTCCAATAAGTCCTGTCATGCTGAATCAGGTTCAGAATGACAGAGGCTTAATTCTTTTGAGACAGCCCCCATTTTTTTATGATTTATCAACTTTTAGATATTTTTTTCTTCCATTCTGGTAAAGGCAGTTATTTTTTTAAATGAATAACCGTTGTTATCATCTGGCAAGTCTGGAATAGAAGCCAAAAGCACTTCCCCATTTTTAATCGAATAGGAAATATTCCATGTTGCAGAAACATCTTCATTTTTGCGGGAAAAAGTTGATCTTGTATCTTTTACAAAAACATTAAAAATCAGAGAACCAGTTCCCATTACTTCACTAACAGCATAACCTCCTCTGTAAGTTACATAATTGCTGCCCTGTTCCTGTATAATCTGCATTGTATAATCTTTGTGAACAAGAATTGTTGTTTTGCAGTCACCGTTTTTAAATTCCCAGCGACCAGTAACAGCTTTCTGCCCCAATTTTTGAACCTGCTTATCAAGAGATTTTTTTGTTTTACCGGCAAAACTTTTAAGCCCTTCAAGAACTTCTTTTGCACTGTTTGCAACTCTATCAATATCTTCCTGACTTAAATTTTCATGGGAATCGTCTGTTACCTGTGCAAAAACTGGTGTGATGCAAAACAAAAATGCACTCATTAATACCAAAATAATTTTCTTTGCTTCCATTTTATACCTCATAAATAAAATCAACATCAGCTAAAAGAGTTACATAAAATCAATGAAGAAAAATCATTCCTAAAATTCCGGCGGGAATCAAATATGCGGCAAACCATTCCAACTTGCCTTTCTTAATCAACTTCATCAAAAATGCAAGAGACAGATATCCGCTTACAAAAGATGTTACACAACCGGCAACTAATGGCATAACGCCTACAGTTCCCAAAACCTCGCCAATATCTTTAACATCAAGAATAAACGCTCCAAGAATTGCAGGAATACTGGCAATAAAACTGAATTCACCAGCCATTGATCTGTTTACTCCACAAAACAAACCTCCGGCAATTGTTGAACCACTTCTGGAAATTCCAGGTAAAGTTCCAATTCCCTGTGCTAAACCAATCAACAAACTTTGATACCAAGACGGTGCTTTTTCTTCTGCAGAAACAGGTAAATTTTCATCGTCGCCGTTAGCAGCTTTAATCTGTGCCTGACGTTTCCCAATAATTGAGCTAACAATCAAAACAATAGCTGTAATAACAAAACCAGCACAAATCAATTTTACATTTACGTTTTCAAAATCGTTAAATACTTTTTTTACTACAATTCCAATTGCACCTGTAACAACTGTTGCAAGAACTACTCCAATTATAAAATTACGAAGATTTTTTTCTTTTGCCTTTGCAAGCTCAGAATTCAATGTAACTGTCTGACCATCCATGTCTTTTACAGAAAGTGGTGCCGGCCGTCTAAAAATAATTCTAAAAAATGCACACAGCAAATCCCAGATTTTTTTGCGGAAAAAAATTATAACTGCCAGCAAAGTTGCAAGATGCAGAAAAATATCAAACAAAACAGGAACTTCTTCCAGACCAAACAGACACTGTGCAACTTTAAGGTGACCACTGGAAGAAATTGGCAAAAACTCGGCAACTCCCTGAAGAAGACCAAGCAAAATAGATTGTAAAATTGTCATAAAAGTAGTTTAACATAAATTATTCATAATGACAAACCTTAAAAAATTTGTATAATAACTTGAGAAGAAAAAATATGAGTGACTTAATTAAAATCAATGAAACAATTTCTTACCTTCCTTCTTCAAGAAACCCACTTAGCTGCGAAGTTATTTTTATCAAAGAAAAAGACGCAACATGGATTTTTGATGTGGGATTAAGTAAAGATGCTGCAGAGAAAATCAATTCAATTCAGGGAAAGAAAAATATTGTAATAAGTCATTTTCATCCGGATCATACATTCAATCTTTTAAAAATCAAATATGACAATCTGTACGTTAGCAAATACACAAAACGTTACACTTTTAAAGGAACAGTTATTCAGGAAAATACAAATTTCCCAAATGGAATACAGATCTGGACACTTCCTTCAAGCCACGCAAAAGGTTGTCTTTGTTTACTGGCCGGTGATTATGCATTTATGGGCGACGGAACTTATTCAAAAGAACGCCGGGGAAATCACACTTATAATATTCAATTGTTAAAAGAAGAAATTGAAGTGCTCAAAAAAATTCCATGCACTTATGTATGCCTGGATCACGACCCAACATTTATTCAAAAGCGAGTTGATTTAATTGAACTTCACCAGCAGATTTACAACCGAAAAAACGACAGCAATTTTCTTTTAAAAAATAATTGTGAAATCAGCGTAGAAGACTTTTTCCACACCGACGGAACTGTAAGATACGAAGACAGAGATAAATAATTTTTAAACTTTTTTTGTTTATTAAAATTATTTTTTAAATATTCAATGTAATTGTAAATCACCTTCTTTGATTTAAAAATATAATCATCACGGAATCTAATTATAGGAGAATCAAAACACTTTATACAATTCTAACCGTGAAAATAATAGCCCTCCAGGTAACTGTTACTTGAAGGGCTTTTTTTTCTTATCCAAATTTTTACTTAGGATGAACTATTCAAGATTATAAGTTTCGCCGTATTTTACAATCTGCACATTCTTAAATCCATTTTCTTCCAGATAAGTTTTAAAGTAAGCCTGGGCATCTTTTTCGCCATGAACCATAAAAATTTTCTTTAAGCGGCTTGTGTCGATTTTATTTAGCCATTCAACGCTTTCTTTATAATCGGCATGAGCACTAAATGCGTTAATAGATTCAACATTGGCCTGAACCTTGTAATAGTCCCCCAGAATTTTTACTTCTTCATTTCCATCCTGAATTTTTCTTCCCAAAGTATTTTCGGCCATGTAACCAACAAGAAGAACAGTATTATTCGGGTTGCTGATATTGTTTGCAAGATGATACAAAACTCGCCCTGCTTCACACATACCGTCGGCACTGATAATAATCATCGGACCTTCTTTTTTGTTGAGCATTTTACTTTCTTCAACACTGTTAATAATTGTGAGTTCATTAAAACCAAACGGATTTTTGTGATGTGCCAGAAACTGTTCATTTGTTTCTTCACTATAACACTCAGGGTGAAGCTGGAAAATTCCTGTTGCACTTGCAGCCATCGGACTGTCTACATAAATTGGAATTTTTGGAATCTTTTTCTGGTCAACCAACAGATGAAGCTGGTAGATAATTTCCTGAGCACGTTCAATTGCAAATGAAGGAATGATAATTTTTCCTTTGCGGTCAACAGCTCTTCTTACAAGTCTAACAAGATCATCAATTGCATCTTTCTGCTGATCATGAAGACGATTACCGTAAGTACTTTCCATAAAAATATAATCAGGAGCAGGAAGTTTTGTAGTTTCCGGATCACGAACAATGGGCTTTCCTGGACGACCCAAATCACCAGTAAAAAGAATTCTAATTTCATCCTCTGGTTTGCCGCTTACTGCAGATTCTCCATTAACAACGCTTCCTTTTGAATTTGGAGCAGTTCTGCCAAAAAGTCTGTGCCATATTCCACCGGATTTATTAAGAGAAAAACTCTTCTTTGCATTTCTCTGCCCAGTAATTGTAACATAAGCCAGAGCGCTTCCAAGAATATGTCCAGCATCAAAAAATTCAAGCTGAACATCCGGAGCAATGTACATATTTCGATTATAGCTCAATCCAATAATCTGATTGGCGGCCTTTGTACATTCCTTTTCTGTATAAAGCGGTTTCCAGTTGAATTTTTCACCTTTTTTGCTGGCCTGCTTTGCAAGGAATTCCGCATCTCTAGCCTGAATTCTGGCACTGTCCATCATTACAATATTTGCCAGATCACGAGTTGCAGGAGTTGCATAAATGTTGCCGTCGTATCCTTTTTTTACAAGAACAGGCAAAAGTCCACAGTGGTCAAAATGAGCGTGAGTCAAAATAACGCTTTCGATTTTATCTGCCGCAATATCAAATTTCCGGTTTTTTTCATCACTTTCGGCACGCTTTCCCTGGAAGGCACCACAGTCAATCATAAAACTTCTACCGTCTATTTCTAAAATATGTTTTGAGCCAGTTACTTCTTCGGCTGCACCAAGTGAATAACACGAAACTGCCATTTTTTCCTCCAACTTAGTTTCCAATTTTCGTAAAAACCATGTACTTATATTTTATGATAAAATCTTGCAAAAAGCAAAAATTTTTTTTTAAACAGTCAGAACTACTTTGAATAAAATTTTCTATTTCAATTATCAAAATGATATAAGGACTAGTTTCGCCTTTGCTCATT
>JAEDJS010000075.1 GCA_016296205.1 Treponema sp.
AAGAGTATTGTTTATTTAAATTGATTGTATAATATTCCTGCTGAGGTAAATTTTCTGGCTTGTTTTCTGGCAAAGCTATGTCCTTGCACCCCAAAACAGTTATTGCGAAAAATAAAGTTAAAATAGAAAAAATCAATTTAATAGTTTTCATAATTAACTCCCTTTATTTTGAAAAGAAATAATCACAGGAATGAATTACTCCATAAACAATGGCAGTAAATGTTAATGAATGATTTCCTTTTTCTAAATTAGAAATCAAAACTGAATTTTCGATTAATGGAACTTCAATGCCGTCAATGTATGCTTTTGTTTCACTGGCACTTTGGTCAATTGTAAATGAAATCTGGCTGGTTGTTTCCTGAATTGTAAAGGTAACCACAGATATTCCCTGTACTGATTCAAATTTGGAAACTGTCTTGTTTATGTCTTCAATAATTGAACCTAAAACGTAATTTGGATTTTTTGATTTTTCCTCGTCTCCTGCAATTTTAAACATTTTTTCCTCATATTGCGGAATATTCCATTTGCTTACAAACTCAGTATTAAACGGAATGTTAATCGGAGAACCAACTGTCGAAGAACCAACTGTAATTACAGACGGTTTGTTGTAGAAATCAGTTGAATTAAAATATTCAGGCTCTGCAGTAATTGTGTTGCTGTTAATAGTGAATGATTCAGTTTCAAAGTGAATTCTCGAAGGTGAAGTTTCATTACTAAGAGTCATGTTAAACTGGTTGTCTGATAAAGAAGCTTCTTCTTTGATTACAAAAATTGATCCAACTCCCAATTTTACGATGCTGCTGTTTACTGTACTATTCTGAACCGATAGAGAACTGCTGTCTGTAATATTAATTGTTGATTCAATAATTTGTGAGCTAATAATTGAACTTGTTCCAGTTGCTGTGATTTCTAATTCAGACAAATTGAATCCAGAGGCTATGCTCAATTTAGAATCGGACAGTGTAATGGGAGTTGACATTTTAATATTTGTATTTCCAGTTGGTACTATGGATGCAGTTTTGTTTTGTGGAATTATAAACCCAGGATCTGTTGCCGGAAGTTCATCTTTTATGTAGATGTAAATTGATTCAGCAAAATTAAACAGTTTTTCTGTAATAATGTTTTTTAATGCTGTGTATGGATGAGATTCTGTTCCTAATTGAATTTGAGTTTCATTATTTCCAACAAATGTAAACCAATCGCCACCATTAATTTCAAATATGAAGGTTTTATCTGTATTAGAAACGTAAATGCTGTTTTCCTGTACAGTTTCTATGTGGAATTCTACAAACGAAATTCCTTTTTCCATTTCTATAGAAATTATTTCTCCAGGATTTGCAGTTATTGTTTTTGATTTAAGAATCTGATTTTCATTTTTAATATAATTGTCTGCTTCTTTTGTTCCATTCCAAACTGTGTAAGAAATTTTAAGAGTCTGGTCAATTTTTTCTTCAACTGGTTCTTCATCTGGGTTTTGATTATCAGTCATGTCAATTGCAGTAGCTGGGATTATAAATTCAACATTTTTAACAAACTGATTTGACTCAAGAGTTTCAATAGAAAGTTCATTGTCATTTTGAACTTTTTTAATTGGTGAAATTATTTTTGGAACCGGTTTATTTCCTGTAAGTCTTTTGTAAGACTGTGTGCTATCGCCGATAATAGAACTTATTTCGCATTCGCATTCTATTGAATTTTCTTTTGCAGTTATTCCTGTGTCTATATAAAAAATGTGGTTTTCGTTGTAATATCCTTTGCTGCCATCAACAAAAGTAAGCTTTGACTCGTTCTGGTAATTTACAAACTTTAATTTGTCTTCATTCACTTGGAATACAAAGGTTTGGTTTATTTTATTAAAACGTGCAGACATGTATATGCTTTCTGCATTAATCTTATCAATATAATCAATATAAAAGTATAAATTTAAATAGTTATCGTAATAGCCCTTAATAAATAATTCATCAGGTATTGCGAATTTGTATATGTAATTACCAGATGTATTGTCAATAAATAATGAATTCTTTTTTAATTGAGGAATTGGAGCTGTTAGAATAATTATAAAAGAATTGGCTATAGTTTTTCCATTTGAATCTTTAAATGAAACATTTACAGGTATTTCTATTCCCTTAATAGCCGGATAAAATCCTTTTAATTCCCTATATTCATTTTCTGTGATTTTTTTAAAGGTTTCATAATCAAGAGTAAATTCAAAAGTTTTTATTGTGCTGTCTTTAGAATAATTGTCTTTCTTTTGTATGTAATATGATTTACCTTGGGAGGTTGTGTATTTATTAACCAGGGAATTCATATTTCCAAAATCTATAGTGGAATCTATGTCTGTTCCTTTAGTGCTTTCCAGAACAAAATACCATTTTACATTTCTGTAGGTAAAGTGCATTCTTTCATAGGTATTAGTGTCGATTATTCTAAGTGAGTCTGGAGGTAATACTTCTGGACCTGTTTCTTTATCTGGAATACTGTTTTCTTCGCCGCTTCCGTTTTCTTTTATATATTCTTCTGTTGAAGTCTGTTCATTTTCTTTAAAAAAATCATTTAAGTCCAGGTCGTATTTGTTACAGCCGTTAAGAAAAAGTGTGAGGATAATCAACGATAAAAACCATGTAGAAAAATGTTTTTTCATTTGTGCCTCCTTAAAAATGTAATCCAACTCCAATTGATGGTGTAAAAATTGTAAGGGTTTCGTTTGCTCTATATATTTCTTTTATTGACAAAGCAGTTTTAAATTCAATGTGAGCCGGAAAGTAAATTGCAAATCCCAGGCCAGCGTTATAACCTGTGTACCAGGAAGAAACCGCTGCAGAAGAGTAGATCCTTTGGATTTTGTAGTTCTCTGTCATCAAAGTTCCACCGGCTCTTGCAAAAAAAGAAAATAATCGGTTTTCAGAGTACAATTGTGCTTCCAGGTTAAAGTCAAGAATTGTTCCTGTAAAATTTACAGTGTATGCTTCGTGAAAAGATTTAAAACTGTACACAGTAAAGTCTGCCTGGGGACCAATTCTTAGATAAGGAGTAAGAGTGATCATGCAGCAGCCATCTGCAAAAATTGCTGGCTTTGTAAAAGATGTGCCTAAAATTTCTGCTAATGGTGAACTTGAATCAATAAAAGAAGGCGCCCATCCCGCTGTTCCTTCTATATGTATCGGATATTTGTATTTAATCTGGAATTCCTGTGTGGTACTAAGACCGCCTTTGTTTTCTAGAATTACAGTGTAAATTCCTTTTCCTGTTAATTTAGGTGATATTTTTATACCAGTCCAATTGTAGTCGTCATCGTCTAGTTCTAAATCAGTTTTATCTATATACTGGTTGCTTAAAAGTTCAAGCTCGTCTTTTGATGCCATTAATTGAGGAACAAGCTTGTTTTCCTTATCGTAAACACTTATTGATGTGTCTTCGTACGAAATGTTTTCTCCAGCAATAAACAGAATGCTTTGGTTTTTTGCATCAAGATAAAATTCCGGCGGTTCAAAAATATCAATTTCTGGTTTGTAAGCTTTATTAACGTTGAGTTCACGCCACTTTGAAGCATTTGCTACACGATTCAAGGCATTTCTATATTTTAATTTCCATCGGTATTTTCCAGCAGCCAGTGTTAATTCAAGCTTTGTGTCGAATGTTTCTATTGTAATGAGGTGTTCCCAATTTTCTTCTGTTTCTTCTGGTTCAAGCTCTGTGTAATTAGAAAACTGACTCATTTTTTTTAGAATTTTTTCTTTATCTTTTTCAGTAGTAATCTGATGCTGAATAACAACGTAGTAGCCTTTACTGTTTTGTTTTGGCTGCCACTTAATTGTCTGGGTGAACAAAGGTTTTTTTATTGGCAGTTTTTTTACGGAAGCAGCAGTCAAATTAAAACTTACAATCAACTGTAATAAAATTATGAGGCAATTTTTTAATGCTGAATTAAAATTGATTTTATTCTTCACTGTAGAATTCCTCATCATAATCTTCTATTTTTACTTCTTCGTCTTCAATTTTGATTTCAAATGATACAGACCCTTCCGGACTTTTCTGAAGAAGCTCGTTAGTTTCTGAATATCTGTATGCAGTAATTTTAATTGTAAAAGATCCTTCTCCAATTTCTTCCATGCTGTAGGATGAAGACAAAGGTTCAGTATAGTTGAATTTCTGCTGGCTGATAACATTTCCATTATTATCAAGAAGTATAACATCATAGACTGTTGCGTTTTTTACAGGCTGGAATTGGAAATGAACATAAGGATCAGAAACAAATTCATTAATTCCAAAACGGAAATTGTTTGCAGGCTTTGTAATTTTTATTGAATCAAGAGACGGAATGTCCTGCACTGTTATCTGCCTTATTGAGTTTGGAGAAATATCAAATCCAAAATTGTTTATACCGTAAACTGCCCAGTAATAAGTGCCAGGGGTAAACTTTTCAAAAATTGCTTCTGTTTTATCTGTCTGCACTTTCTGAATAAATCCTTCTGCTGTTAATGCTTCATTATAGTTTGCAGGAAGATTATTCTGATTGCTTACAATTAATATTGCATTATCTAAAACAGATTTTGAGTTCCATTTTGCAACTGGCGGTTTAAGTAATGCGTCAATACCATTGTATGTTATTTTATCTGACGGTTCTTCAATTACAATAGGGTAAGGGTGGTATACAGAAAAGTTTACTTTAGAAATTGAGCCTTCAATCTTCTGGGAATTTCCGCTGGCCTGGGTATAACTGCTTACAGACAGTGTGTAGTTTCCATCAGGAAGGGTGTCTAGAGCTTGAGTAAATGATGTTTTTGTTGTGTTTCTAACGGCTGCAAATTCTGTTCCGTCCTGTCCGTTGATTGTTGCGTTATAATTTGTTGCGCCAGTAACTTCATTCCATTTAACAGTAATATTCTGCCGTGCTGTGTTTATAAATTTCTGATTATCTTCCGGGAAAAGAATTGAAGGTCCCCTTAGCTTTCCTTTTACTTCAAAAGCTTTTGAGCGGGATTTTACTGTTACCCCTGTTGAATTTCCTGTAATAAGTCTTGCGTAATAAGTTCCAGGATTTAGTCTTATTCCACTGATGTTTCTGCCGGAAACTTTTTGGCTTACAATATAAGAACTGAATTCCGGACTTTTAGAAATCTGGAAGTATGTTTCAAAGGGTGAATTATTTTCCCATGCAAAACTTAATGCAGATATGTTGTCTTCAAAAAATATTGAATTGTTAGCAGGACTTGTAATGTTTAAGCTGATATGTTTTTCCCATGCATCAAAATTTCTTGCAGTACTAACAGGTGATGTACTTTCAAGAGCCATTGCCTGAACATTCCAGTAATATTTCTGCCAGTTGAGAATTTGTTTGTTGGTAAGTGTATAAGAAGTGGTATCTACTGTAGTGTCAAGAATTGCATTTCTCATAGAAGAGTCTCTGTAAATCCTGATTCTGTATTTTTCGGCATTTTCTACTGGCTGCCATTTAAATATTACCTCTTCCGAACCATAGTATATTTTTCTTCCGTTCTCTGGTGAAGTTAAAACTGGTTTTGTAAGCTCTGGAGATTGAATGATTATAAATTCCTGGGTTGCACTAGGCTGTGACTGTATATCCATTGAATCAGGGAAGATGCTTGTAACTTTCCAATAGTAGGTTCCAGCTGTCATTTCTCTTGCTGTGTACCTTGGCACATCAACTGTGGTATCAATTACATGGGACTCAAAACTACGTTCTTTGCTAAGTTCAAAACGGTATGCAACAGCGTATGGATTTGGTGCCCATGAAAAATATTTAGTAGGATTTTCGTGGAAGTAAACAATGAGTTCCTGGCCGTTTTGGTTTGTGCGGGAACCTGCAGCTGGTACAGGTTGAATTTCCGGACCGCTTGTGTTTATTACAGAGACACGTCCTTTTTGTATTTTTGAAATAAGCGTATTGTTCTGAGAACTGTTTGCATCAGCCATATCGTATTCAATCATTCTTATTCGCCAGTAATGATTTCCTTCACTTACTCTGATAGATGCATTTTTTTCTTTAGTGGTGAATTTGCTTTCTATCTGGCTGAATCTTGGATCCTTTGAAACTTCTACAATAACTTCATCTGCATTTGAACCAAAAGTTTTCCATTTTAATTCAAGTGTTTTTTCCTGGTTATGTGAAGTATAAAGGTTAACTGATGATGGAGTGTCTACAAGTGTGAGTCCGCGAATTTCTTCCTGTTCACCAGATTGGGCAATGCTTATTGTGTCTCCCTGCTGGATAGTCTGAGTCTGCCCCTGTGAATTCTGGAGAACAACATTTCCTTCTGTAACCTGTATGCTGATTGGGTTTTGTTCACCGTTATCTGATTTTGCAACCTGAGTGCTTACACTGGCTGTTCCCTGAACTTTTACAATGTTTGTTCCGCTTTTAATTGCAAATGAAGAAGCTTCCGTGGTGTGGAGATCAATTCGCCCTGCAGAAACATCAATTGTTGTTTCACCGTTTTTGTTTACCAGAACCTGAACAAGTGTATTTTCGTTAATCTCGATATGTGAAGAGTCTGGGAATGTGATTGTTGTTAAGCTTCCTGGAGATGTTTTAATTGTATCGCCGTTGTAAATATCACTTTTCTGTTTAAGACGGTCCCAGATAAATTCATCATTAAACTGTCTTTGAATTACATTGTATTTGTATGTAACAACCGCTACGCTTCTTTTGTCATTGCGCTGGATTGTTTTGTTCAAATCTGTCCAGAAAAGATGGAAAAAAAACAAACTTGTAATTAGTAATATGAGAACAATAAGAATATCAACAAAAGGTGTAGAAACCTTATATTTTTTTGCAGACATTAATTATCATTCTCCCGGGGCAGTCTTCTTTGATTCTGTGTAGATTTTATATTTTTTCTCTTCTTCGTCCAGATTTATTGCAGAAATATCTGGCTCTGGAATTCCTAATTTTGCTCTTATCTGCTGAAGTGTTTGCGGACCATTTGGACCTGCTCCAGGGATTTCAGTTTCTTCCGGCATATTTATAACAGCAAACATCCGGCATAATCCAGTTTTTCCTTTTACGGTAACTCCTGGCATTTCTTCTACAGTGATTTTATCTTTAATGAGTTCGTATGTATTTTCTGTAATGAGAATATCTGTTCCAAGAGGTTTGTTTAAGCTTTCTGTTCTGCTTGCAAAGTTTACTGCATCACCAAGAACAGTGTATTCCATTTTCTGTTTTGAACCCATCTGTCCAGCAACAACAGGACCGCTGTTAATACCGCACCCGATTCTTACATTAGGCAAACCTTTTGCAGCCCGTTCCTTGTTAAAAATCAACAGACTGGCTCTCATTAAAAGGGCTGTGCGAACACAATTAAGTGCATCTTCTCTTGGATCGCCGCTTGTTAACGGTGCGCCCCAAACGGCCATTACTGCATCCCCAATAAATTTATCAACTACGCCGCCGGTTTTAAGAACGCAGCTGACCATACGTGTCATGTAATCATTTAAAAAACTGATTACTTCTTCCGGCTGCATTTTTTCTGACATGGCAGTAAAAGATCTGATGTCACTAAAGAAGATTGTGGCATTTTTCTTTTCACCACCAAGAGTAAGTTCTCCCCGCATGGCTTTTTCTGCTACGGCTTTATTTGTAAATTTGCCGAATGCATCTTTTAATCGTTCACGTTCGGCAAGTCCTTTTCCCATGTTTATAAAACTGGTGTTTAAAATTCCAATTTCATCATGAGCCTTTGTAACTACAGGAACATTATAATCTCCGTTTTCTATATCATTTGCTGCCATAGAAAGAGCTTTAATGGGGTTTGAAATAAATTTAGAAAACAGAAATACAAAAATTATGGAGAAGAACAAAACTCCTATTGTAATATAAATGTTTCGCCTTGTTGTTGCATTAACTGCTTTAAAAACTTTCTGGCTTCCAACAGTTGTAATTACTATAGCGTTCCCTGTGGTGAGTTTGTGAAATGCAATAAAATCATATTCATAATTAGACAGAACTTTATTATCCCAGAGTTTGATTTTTTCTATTTCAAAAATTCCAAGGAGTGTGTTTACCAAATTTTCTTTTGTTGAATCAGGATATGTAAACTGCATATTGTTGCTTGTTGATTCCTGAACTGCTTTAATAATTGGATTGTCTCTT
>JAEDJS010000014.1 GCA_016296205.1 Treponema sp.
ATGATAAAATTACTGGTTCACTTTCAAAAGAAGTGAGTGCAAGACCAAAACGCGCGGGGAATTAGACATGGCAGATTCAACAATGCAAACAAACATTTTGCGAAACAGAGCGCAGAATGCAATGTTATCAAGAGATTTTACAACAGCAGCCAGACTTTACAGAAGCCTTTTAAAAAGTGATCCCAGAAATATTTCTCTCCTCAGTGACCTTGCTTCAATCTATATGAAAAGCGGAGATGATCAGAGTGCTATTCCTCTTTATAAACAGATAATTCATCTTGATAATTCAAACCTGGATGCATTTAATAATCTTGGTGGAATTTACCGCCGTTTAAAAATGTATGACGAAAGTATTGCGGTTCTTGAACAGGCTGTCTTGACTGATTCAACAAATATACAGATATATTACAATCTTGGATTTACTTACAAGTTGATGGGAAAGTTTCAGGACGCAATTAATTGTTTTGAACAGGTAGTTGAGGCTAACCAGAATGATGTACTGGCATATAATCATCTTGGCACAATTTATCAGCAGACAAACAGAAATGATAAAGCAGTTCAGTCATTTTTGCGGGGACTAAAAGTTGATCCAAATCATCCTGTTCTTCATTTGAACCTTGCAAAGAGTTATGAACTTTTGGGACAGAAAGATAAAGCCCTTCTTGAATATGAAAGTGCTTTAAAAAGTAAACCGGGCTGGCTGGAGGCAATTGACAGTTATACAGATCTTCTTCTTGATAAAAATAAAACTCGGGAAGCCGGTGATATTGTTAATCAGGCGTTAAGACTTAATCCAAAAAATTCTCAGCTTCATGCACAAATGGGTAATGTTTACAAGAAACGTTATGACTTTCAAAATGCGGATGATGAATACAATACAGCAATTTCTCTTGATGAAAAAAATGAAAATGCATATCTTGGTCTTGCTCAAAGTAATGAACTTCAGTCCAAGAAAAATGAAGCTATCAGAATAATTGAAGAAGCTGAATTAATTAATCCCCATAATGATAAGATTGCTCAAAGTCATGCCCACATTCTTCTTACTGCCGAAAAATTAAATTCAGCAATTAAAAAAATCAAAGAGATATATAATAAAAATCCAAATGATGTAAAAGCCTTGAACCTTCTTGCACAGTATTACATTTGCAAAGGAGAAAAAGGCAAGGCAAGCGGTTGTTTTAAAAAAATTGAATCCATTGATCCTGAGTATGCAGAACATTATCTGGAAGGTGCAAAACGTTATATCCAGCGGGAAGAGTTTGAAGAAGCAAAGGATTTAACTCAAGTATATCTTGAAACTAACGAAGAATCGCCAGAAACAATGCGTATTGCGGCGGAGATTGCAGAAAAGAGCAACAAGCTTACAGAAGCTCTGGAAATTTATAAAGAAATTTATGCCAGAGATAATCTTAACATTGGTGCAAAAAATAAAATAGAATTCATTCAGAATAAACTTCTTCAAACAGAAAATCAACGCCTGGAAAATCAGAAGCTTTTGCAGGAACAGGAAGATTTTAGTGAACCGGATTTTGAAGAAATCAACCTTCAAAAAAATGATTCTGAATTTGAAGATGAGTTAAATAAAACCGAAGTTGAAGATGATGATTTTGATATTCAACTCCAAGACGAAAAATTCAGTTTTGAACGTTTAACCGATGAAGATAATAATATTCAGGAACAGGTTTTTGATCCGGAAGCAATTGATGATGATTTTGATAATGGAACAGAAGCAGAATTAAAAGACGACCTTGATGCATTAATCGAAAATCGTGAACAGCCACTGGAGCTTGACAATCTTGGAAGAAGCCGTGGTTTTGGCGATACAAATTATTTGCCAGACAGAAATTCAGATTCAACTCTTGATGACGGTGTAATGGACCAGATTTTTGAGAGCCCAAAAGATGTTCATGATTTAAATCAGATTTCTTCTGACGATGATGATGAATACGACAGCACTGAGACAATTAACCTTGATGAAAATCTGGATGACAATTTTTTAAACCAGGAGGAAGAACCGTATATTCCGCCTGCTCCAAAAATTAATTTTTCAAATCCTGTTAGTGTGCAGAAATCAAATGAAGTTCCGCCACAGAATTTACAGACAGCTGATTTCACTCCAGCAAATTTATTGAAGAAGTTAGAAAATCAATTGCAGGATGAGCAGCCTGTTTTGAATCCTCAGGAAGAATCAAATGAAGCGGTTGTTGAAGAAGAAACACTTCCAGAGGAAATGATAACAGAAGATGAATCAGAAGATCAAACTGTTGATGAACTGGATTTTGAAAGTGAAGATGTTTTTGCTTCTGACGATATTGAAGAAATCAATGAAGCAAATGAATTCAATGAAGCAGATGAATTCAATAAAGCAGATGATTCTCAGAAAAGTCTTGATGATTTGTTTGAAGATCAGGAACAGGATGAATTTATTCCACCGCAAATTCAAAGTGAACAGGATTTTGAAGATTCAACTGAGTCGGAAATTTTTGACGATGATTTCTTAGAAAAGGAATCTAGTGAATCTAACGAACCAATAGAAAATCTTGATGAGATTTTTTCAAATCAGGAAGAAGAACTACAGCCAGAAGAATTACAGCAAGAATATAATGCTGGTTATACAGACGGATTTGTTTCTCATGAAAATTTAACACCTGCTGCAAATGAAAAATCAACTGCTACAATTGACCAGGTTGTTGATGCAATTATCGATAAGAATTTTATTGCAAAATATAAACTTACTTCGGGAACATTTAAACAGCTTAAACAATTAAGTGAGAGCCTTCCTCAGAATGTTAAAGAGGAGTTCCAGTCCAGCAAAACAAGCTTGATTCTTGATTATGTAATTGCACGTCTTAATGGTCGTCCTGGTCTGCTTGCAACTGCAGAAGCTTTACGCAAAGAATGGAATGTTGAAAATAACAAATATGTAAAAAATTCAGGGGTTGTTGTTAATCAAGTAATGGAAAATATGAAAACTTTAATTTCAAATTTGCCAGATAAAAACACTGCAGCCAATTTACTGACTGCAGTTGATTCTACTCTTGAAAAATTGAATTAAAGATAAGCAATTTTTGAATTTGTAATTGAAGTGCAACCGTCCTCTGCAATCAGAATATCATTCTCCCAGCGGACGCCGCCTTCTCCTTCTGCGTACAACCCGGGTTCAAGTGTTACAATGTTTCCTGCCTGGAATACATCTGAATCAAGAGCACGCCCCGATGCAAATGGCCACTGATGAATTTCAAGTCCGATGCCATGTCCCAGTCCATGAGGCATTTCAAAGCCCCGGTTTCTAAAAACCTTTTGTGCTTCTTCGTGAGCATCTCTGCATTTTAATCCAGGCTTATAAAATTCTTTTGATTTGTGAGCCGCTTCCTGTACAAGCTGAATCATTGTTTCCTGCTTTTTACTTAGTGGTCCTTCTACAAAAGTGCATGTCATGTCACTGGTATATCCGTTTATGATTACACCAAAATCAAGAATGCTTAAACCCTTTGTCCAGAACTGTCTGTTTGTGTATCCTGGAAAAGCATGAATGTGAGCACTTCTTTCTGGTCCTGCAGCCAGTGTTCCGAATCCTAAACCTTCGCAGTTGTTTTTTCTTGCAAGTGTATCAATCATCATTGCAACGTCAAGTTCTGAAAGTGATTTGTTTTTTCTGGCCCGGATGATTTCTTCCATGATGTAATTTCCAATTGAACATGCTTTTCGTGTACAGGCAATTTCGTATTCATCTTTTATTGACTGCATTCTGCTGGCAAAGAAATGATTTTTGTTTTCCTGGCAGATTAAATTGCTGGAGATCATTGCTTCTTTAAATTTAAGGAAATTAGGGTAAGTAGTTGCCGGTGGTAATTCAACTGTTGGGTTATTGAAATTTTCTAAGAAACTGCTTACGGCGTTAACTGAATTGCGATTGTATTTTGTGTAAGAAATAATCTGCGCTTTTTTTGATGCTTTTTCTTTTGCAAGATTTTCATCCCAGGGAAATAAAAAGCATTCAGCGTTTTTTGAAATTATTAATACTGCGTCTGATGGATGCCCGCAGAAATACCTGATGGCAGGGTCTCGTTTATCTTCCGAGTCTTCAAAAACAATAAAGTCGGTTCCAGTTGAATTTAAATTCTCTGCCAGCTTGTTAACTCGTTTCTGGTAAAAAGCTTCAAGATCCGCGTTTTGAATTACTTTATCAAAATCCATTGCAGTATTAATTGAAATCATTTTTTATCTCCGGAATTTTTTTGTGATTGCTTTAATTGATTGATCTTTTGTAATAACAAGACAAATAACACCTGTAATACCAAATGCAATTGCTGTAACCAACACTGGGATTCCTTGTGATATAAATCTTGAATGGCCCTGGAAAAAATTAACAAGAGGATCTTTAATAAAGTAAACTGGAACAAGTGCCAGTAGGCTGAATAAAACCATTTTTAAAGAATAAAGAATTGTGCTGCCGGCAATTTTTCCTACACCAATAGTTTTGTTTTTTCTAAGAAAAATAAAAAGCAGAATTGTATTGACTGCACTGGCCACAGTAAGAGCAAGAGCAATTCCTTCGCCTCCCATTGGTTTTACAAGGCACAAGGCAACAATGATATTAACTACAAAATTAAGAATGCCTGCAAGGGTAGGGCTTTTTGTATTCTGTTGAGCGTAGAATGCAGGAGAAATAATTCTGTTTAATGCAATGAAGTCAAGGCCGATGATGTGATAGCGGAAAACCTTGTTAGTAAGGGCAACACTTTCTGCATCAAATCTACCTGTGCCAAAAACAAGAGTGATAATATTTTCTCCCATAAAGAATGCGTAGAATGTAACAGGAATTGCAATTACAGAAATAATTTTGATTGAGCTTGTAAGCAGACAGTTGAATTTATTCCATTCAAGTTTTTTTGCAAAACCAGTAAGGTCTGGTAAAATAACAGTTCCAATGCTTACTGCAAAAATTCCAAGAATCAATTCCTGGAGTCTTAATGAATACTGCAATGAAGAAACTACACCTTCTCCGGCTCTTGTGGCCAGTGCTGAGCTTACAACATCATTTACCTGGTAGCAGGCCATTCCAAGAATTGTTGGAACAACCAGAGAAATTACTTTTCTTGTTCCTGGATTTGTAAATGCTTTTTTTAATGAAGTAAAATAAATCTTCCAGTTGTTTTTTAATACAAAGGGTAACTGGAAAATTGCCTGAACACATCCACCGGTTATAACTCCAACTGCCATTGCCCGTGCCGGATTTGCCATTCGTGGAGCCAGAATGTAAGTAAGGAGAACAACAATACCGTTAAAGAGAATTGGTGTAAATCCTGAAGGTGAAAATATTTTGAGTCCATTAAGAATTCCCTGGAAAAAAGCTGCCACACTGATTACTACAAGATAAGGGAACATTATTCGAGTAAGGACAATCCCTTCGTTCATTGCATCAAGACTTTCGGTATTGTAAAAAATGCGGAGAATCCATGGTGTAAAAATCATTCCAAGACTTACAAAGATAACAGTAAGAAATGTAACAAGTGTAAAAGTTGAGCAGATAAATTCCTGTGTAACTTTTTTCCCGTCTTCTCCCTGGTTGTCTTCAAGGTAGCCTTTAAAAGTTGGAATGAATGCAACACTGATTGAATTTTCTGCAAAAAGCCTGCGGCACAAATTTGGAATCATAAAAGCAATTCCGAATGCATCACTGTATGCCGAAGTTCCAAGGAATTTTGCTTTTGTCATTTCTCTGATAAGTCCCATTATTCTGCTGAATAAAGTAAGCACCGACAAAGATATTCCGCTTCTTGCAATTGATTTTGATTTTTTTGATGGAGTCTGTTCCTGATTGCTGATTGCAGACTCTAACTCATTTTTGTTTTCAGATTCATTATTCATGTTTATAAAATACAACTTAATAAAAAAATTGACAACACGCAAAAACCCTTGTAAAATTAAATTATATTTGATTATTTTTCCTGGAGGATTTAAATGGGAAAGTACGTAATTAAAAAGGGAAAGAAAATTCACTTTGTTTTGAAAGCAAATAACGGACAGATTATCGGAACAAGCGAATCTTATGAATCAGAAAAAGCATGTACAGCTGGTATTGCATCTGTAATAAAAAATGCACCAGCTGCAAAAATCTCTGATACAACAGATGAAAACGCAGGAAAGGTATCTAATCCAAAATTTGAAATTTACAAAGACAAAAAAGGTGATTTCCGTTTCCGTCTTCTTGCAAAGAATGGTGAAAACATCCTTTCTTCAGAAGGATATACAGCAAAGACAGGCTGTAAAAAAGGAATCGACAGCGTAATTAAGAACGCAGATTCTCCAACTGTTGAAGAATAAATTTTTTGCAAACCGTTACGTAATGTTTTACATTTACTAGTTTTTAAAAGCCATTTCTTTTTGGGGGAAGTGGCTTTTTTTGTTTGTATAATTGAAATTATGAATAATTGAAAATTATATATAATTGTAATTATTGCAAAAAACTTAAATAAACGTTAAAATATAATGATTTATTTTAAAATTTTATAAAGGTGATTTATGGATATGGAAAACCCAAAATTTACTCCTGCAGTGATTCCTGTGAGAATTGGTATAGATGTCGGTTCAACAACTGTAAAGGTTGCTGCATTAGGGGATAAAGATGAACTTTTATACAGTGCTTACGAACGTCACCGTGCTGATATCAGAAATACAATTATTCTTGTTGTTAACAAGTGTTTAGATACATTAGAAAAAGTTCTTCCTTTGGGAGACAAGCAGACTGTTTCTGTTAAAGTAACTGGTTCCGGAGGGTTTTCTGTAAGTCAGTGGCTTAATATTCCTTTTATCCAGGAAGTTGTTGCCGCTACTACAGCAGTTAAAAAAATCATTCCAAAAACTGATGTTGTTATCGAACTTGGTGGAGAAGATGCAAAGATTACTTATTTCACCGGTGGTGTAGAACAGCGCATGAACGGTACTTGTGCTGGTGGTACAGGTGCCTTTATTGATCAGATGGCCGCTCTTCTTGAAACAGACGCTCCTGGTCTTAATGAACTTGCCCGTGGTGCTACTACAATTTATCCTATTGCAGCACGCTGTGGTGTTTTTGCTAAAACAGACGTTCAGCCTTTAATTAATGAAGGTGCCCGCCGTGAAGATATTGCCGCTTCCATTTTCCAGGCTGTTGTAAGCCAGACAATTTCTGGTCTTGCCTGTGGTAAGCCTATTCGTGGAAATGTTGCATTCCTTGGTGGACCATTGCACTTCCTGGATATGCTCCGGGATAGATTTATTAAGACTCTTAAATTAACAGACGACGAAATTATTGTTCCGGAAAACAGTCAGCTTTTTGTTGCCCAGGGTGCCGCTTATTCTGCAGAACGGAAAATGAAGTGTATTTCCGGCCAAGAAGTTAATGCATTCCCAACTGTTGCTTCATTCCGTGACAGTTTAAAGAATCTTGTGGGAGCAGAGCTTAGTGAAGTTCAGCGTCTGGAACCTTTGTTCAACAATGAAGAAGAGCTTAAAGAATTTACAGACCGTCATGCTTCAGAAAAAGCAATGGCTGGTGAATTAAAAGATGCAACAGGTCCAGTGTTCCTTGGTATGGATGCTGGTTCAACAACAACAAAAGCTGTCCTCATTGATAAAGAAGGAAAAATCCTCTGGCGTTTCTACGATGTAAATGCAGGTAATCCAGTTGATCTAGCAGTTCGTGTTCTTAAAGATTTGTATAAAATTCTTCCATCATCTGTATATATTGCCCGTTCAGTTTCTACAGGTTACGGTGAAGCATTGTTCCAGGCTGCTCTTGGTGTAGACAGTGGTGAAGTTGAAACTATTACTCATTACCGGGCAGCCGATTTCTTTGTTCCTGGAGTTGAATTCCTTCTTGATATTGGCGGACAGGATATGAAATGTCTGCGAATGAAAGACGGTGCAATTACTTCTATCCAGTTGAATGAAGCATGTTCGTCTGGTTGTGGTTCCTTCCTTGATAACTTTGCCCGCACAATGGGAATGAGTGTTCAGGAATTCAGTAAAATTGCTCTTCTTGCAAAGAAGCCAGTTGATTTAGGAAGCCGCTGTACAGTATTTATGAACAGTCGCGTTAAGCAGGCACAGAAAGAAGGGGCTACAGTTGCTGATATTTCTGCAGGTCTTTCATATTCTGTAATTAAAAATGCTTTGTTCAAGGTTATTAAACTCCGCAAGGCCAGTGAAATTGGGAAGAAAGTTGTTGTTCAGGGTGGTACATTTAACAATGATGCAGTTCTCAGAGCATTTGAAAAAATTGCCGGCGTTAAAGTTTTCCGTCCTGATGTTGCAGGTCTCATGGGGGCTTACGGTTCTGCATTGATTGCAAAAGATCAGTGGGAAGAATTGATGACAAAGAAACCTGGTGATCCGGATGAAGTAAAAGATGTAAGAAGCAGTATAGCAACTTTGGAGCAGCTGGAAAACTTTAAGGTTGACCTTGAATTACGCCGTTGTGGAAAATGTTCAAATAACTGTCTTCTCACAATCAATACATTCACTTCTGGTCAGACTCGCAAATTTGTAACAGGTAACCGCTGCGAAAAAGGTGCAGAACTTGGTGACGTTACAGTAGTTGATGCAAGCAATAAAGATGCTTCAAAAATTGGCAGTGATTCAAATTCTCAGCAGGACAATCTTCCAAACCTTTTTGAATGGAAGTATAAGCGCCTGTTTAAATACATTCCTTTAAAAGCAGAAGAAGCTCCAATGGGTGAAGTTGGTTTGCCACGTGTTCTTAACATGTACGAAAACTATCCCCTGTGGTTCACCTTCTTTACAAAGCTTGGTTTTAGAGTAAAACTTTCTCCACGTTCAAGCCGTAATGTTTACGAAAAGGGTTTGGAAAGTATTCCATCAGAAAGTGTCTGCTACCCTGGAAAAATTTCTCACGGTCATGTAGAAAGTCTTCTGGCTTCCGGCTGTAAATTTATTTTCTATCCATGTGCTCCTTACGAAAAACAGGAAGATGCAGGGGCTGGCAATCACTATAACTGTCCGGTTGTAACAAGTTATCCGGAGGTTCTTAAGAATAATATTGATGCTTTACGTCAGGATGCTTCAATCATCTTTATGAATCCGTTCCTCCCGATTTACGATAAAGACAGACTTGCTGAACGTTTGTACGAAGAGCTTGTTGCTCACTTTAACGTAACAGAACAGAAAGTAAAAGAAGCGGTAGATGCTGCATGGAAAGAACAGGAACAGTTCCGCAAAGATATTCAGCAGGCTGGTGAAGATGCCCTTGAAGAAATAATCACAAAGGGTGCAAATGGTATTGTTCTTGCAGGACGTCCATATCACATGGATCCGGAAATCAATCACGGTATTCCAGAAATGATTCACGGTCTTGGACTTGCAGTATTTACAGAAGACAGTATTGCTCATCTTGGAAAAGTTGAACGTCCTCTTAGAATTATTGACCAGTGGACTTATCATAACCGTTTGTACAGAGCAGCAAGTTTTGTAAGCGAAATGCCAAATCTTGAACTTGTTCAGCTTACTTCATTTGGTTGTGGTCTTGATGCAGTAACTGCAGATCAGGTTGATGAAATTATGCGTGCAAAATCAAGAATGTACACATTGATTAAAATCGACGAAGGTTCAAATCTTGGTGCTGTTCGTATTCGTATCCGCTCACTTATTGCAGCAGTCCGGGAACGGGAACGTCATCAGCGAAAAGTTATTGTTCATTCAAGTGCTTACCAGAGACAGATTTTTACAAAAGAAATGAAGACAAAACACACAGTTATATGTCCTCAGATGAGTCCAATTCATTTTAGACTTTTACAGAAAGCCTTCTGCAGCTGCGGTTATAATTTTGTTGTTCTTGATGCAGTAGATACAAAGGCGGTAGAAGCTGGACTTAAGTTTGTAAATAATGATGCATGTTATCCTTCTATTCTTGTTGCGGGGCAGATGATTGCGGCACTGGAAAGCGGAAAATATGATTTGAATAATGTAAGTCTTCTTATTACTCAAACTGGCGGCGGATGTCGTGCAACAAACTATATTGGATTTATACGACGTGCTCTTGCTGATGCAGGCTGGAGTCATATTCCGGTAATTTCATTAAGTGCACAGGGCTTTGAAAAGAATCCTGGCTTTAAAATCACACCAGGTCTTTTGAACAGTGCAATGATGGCAGTTATGCTTGGTGATGTTCTTATGCGTCTCCTTTACAGAACTCGCCCTTACGAAGCTGTTCCTGGAAGTGCAAATGCAATGTACGAAAAATGGAACGGCAAGGCAGAAAAGTTCCTGGAAAAAGCAAGCTTTGGAAAATATCACAGGTTGATGAAAGCAATCATTAAGGATTTTGACAATCTTGAACTTCTTCCAATTAAAAAGGCCCGTGTTGGTGTTGTTGGTGAAATCCTTGTTAAGTTCCATCCAACTGCAAACAACGATATTGTAAACGTTATCGAAAGAGAAGGAGCAGAATGTGTAATGCCTGATCTTGCAGACTTCCTGTTCTACTCATTCTCAACTGGTATTTTCCGCCACGAAGAGCTTGCATTCCCTAAGAAAACTAAACGCAATGCAAAACTCTTTATCTGGTTCCTGGAATTGTACCGCAACAAAATGAAGAAATATCTTAGAAAGAGTCATCGTTTTGATGCACCAACATTGATTTATAAAATGATGGACAGTGTTGACGGTATTGTTCAGGTTGGAAATATCATGGGCGAAGGATGGTTCCTTACTGCAGAAATGGTAGAACTTATCCACTCTGGTGTTCCTAGCATTGCATGTGTTCAGCCTTTTGCTTGTCTGCCAAATCATGTTACCGGTAAGGGAATGATTAAGGAGCTTCGCAGAAGATTCCCGGAAAGCAATATCAGTGCAATTGACTACGATCCGGGTTCAAGTGAAGTTAACCAGTTGAACAGACTTAAACTTTTGCTTAGTAATGCACCTGCTGGAAATCATCCGGATGAAGAAAAAGACGGAATGATTCATCAGCCTGATGGAAAAATTGTAAAACCGGAAATTGTAATGGGAGAAGGAGCAGGTTTTTTTGATACAGATGCCGTTTCTCCGGAAGAAGTTCCTGTAACAAGAGATTAGTCTGATTGTTTATTATACAGAAAATTTTATTGACCGAGGTGGAGAATTGAACAGAAAAATGAACTCAGGCAGATTGATTTTCTCACTTATTTGGGTGTTAACATTGAACTGTACATCACTCTTTGCCCAGTCAAACAAATTTGATGTTCCTGATTCATCAAAGATCAGAGCATCAATAAAAAATTCCTGGCTCAAAAATGATTTTTCTTCTATTCGTGGGAAACCAACTGAAGAACGCAAAAACGAAATTGGGATTAACTACCAGATTCGTCTTGAAGAAAATGAAGAATTTTTTAAAATAATCGTTGCCCCAGAAACTCTTCTTGATATGGAATACGTTTGCGAAAATGGAATTGTAAACAGAACTGTTGGAGTTTATCTTGAAGGGTCTTCAGGAAGCTGGGTGCTTCAAAGAAATAAAAAAACTGGAAAACCGGAAAAAATCACCTGGTATTTTAATGCAGACTCTGATGTTTATCTGCAGATTCGTCCAGAGGATAACAGAACTGTTGCCGATATGGTTGTGTTTAAAAGCTTTATTGCCCGGTCGGTTCCTGTTCCTTCTTCTTTTGAAAATTTTTACACCTGCAGCTTTAGAGAACTTTATAACTGGACTGCCAGAAGTATTCCCTGGAATAAAGTTGTTCCTGTTCCCGGTCAGTATCATTCAATTTTGCAGATGGCAGCAGTTATTCATGAAGCTCACTCAAGAATGGATTATATAGAAGATTCCTGTTACGATGAAGATGGGAAACTATGCAGAATCAGTACTGGAAAAGGTTTTAAAATCGGTTCAGAGACAAATGAAGATATTACAGCTTTTTACGATAATGTAAAATTTAATGCTGACACATCAAATAAAAAACGATTGGCTTTAAGTAATGCTGGTTTTGTAAAATGGGTTTGCGACGGACTTATTAATCCAGTTGAAGGCAAGGGAACAAAAATTTCTGAGCTGCTTGAAGAAACAATGGAAATAAATAAAACCGGTAGAAAAGGAATCCTTTCCCAGAATTATAATCTCACTTTTACTCTGGACTGGTGCAGAAATCTTGCCGCAAGAATTATGAGTCTTAACAACAGCCGTGATGTTACCTGGCTTACTGGCGGAGTTGACGTTACATTGAATTTTTTCTCTTGCGAAATTACTGCTAACGGAGAAATTAAAAATTCTTCTGGTTATATAAAAAATACTGGATATGAAATTTCCAAAGTTAAACCAATGATGTACGCTCTTGGTGTAAGTGAACCTGGTTATTTTTATCTTGGAGCAATCAAAGAAGTTTCCAAAAATAAAACAGAAACGGCTTTTAACAATTGTGCAGTTTTCTTTCCGTATTTTGATGATGCTGGAAGATTTGACTGCAAGGTTTTTGAAGGTGGAATGGAAATGAGTCTGGAGTCATTTGTGTCAAGATATCCTGATAGTTTTGTTCATCTTGAACGCTGTAAATCCAGTGATTATTTCTTTCCATATTGATTAATTTTTACACAAAATTCTGGAGAAAAATTGTAAATGAAAAAATCCATTGTAATAGTCGGAATGCTGGCGGTCTTAGTTTTATCTGCCAGTGCAAAATCAACAGAAGCTGAATTGTTTAACGAACTTAATGCGGCCTATCAGAGCGGTTCTCTTCCAGGGGCAGTTGAATATGTTTCTCAATTGGAAAAGAATTATCCCAGATCTCTATTACTTCCAGAAAGCTTGTGCATTCAGGGTGAAAGTTTGTATAAGCTGGGACGGTATCAGGAATCAATCGACTGTCTTTCTAAAGCAATTCCTCTTTGTAAAAAAAATCCTCATTTTCTTGCGTCATGTTATTACTGGCGGGGATTAAGTTACAATAAATTAGAAAGCTTCGGGAAAAGCTTTGATGACCTTGCTGTTGTTTCCGGAATTGTAGACAAGGGAACAATGTATAACAATGCAGTTTTTGTTTCCGGTAAAAATTCCTATTGTCTGAATGACTTGCAGAAAACAATTCCTCTTTTTGAATATGTTGTTTCTAATGGAAGTGAATATTCTGTAAAGGATTTTACATTTGCGTTAATTGGCCTTTTTAACTGTTATAATGCAAGTAATCTGGCAGAAAAAACAGTTGCAGTTTTTGAATCAGTTGCGGAACAGCAGTCAATTAATCCGGTAATTCAAAAATCGGATTTTAATTACATTCAGCTTCTGGCAGGTGATGGGTATCAGCAGGCTGGAAAATATAAAAATGCGTATGACTGCTATGCAAAAGTTTTAAAGAATGCGGAACCTGATTTTGCAGCGGTAGGTTTACAGAAAGCATACCTTGTTGCCAGCTCCCATAAGAAAGATGTTGGTCAGGATCCTGGATCAATTTTAAGTGAAGCAAAAGATAATCTTGTTGAATATCCAAATCTTCTTAGTGAATTCTGGACTCGTCTTGGAATTGATGCTTTTAATGAAGGTGATTATAAAAAGGCCGGCACATATTTTAACAATGCAGAAGAAACTGCCAGCGGTGATTTGCTTTCGTTAATTGGTCTTTATAAAAGTGAATTAGTTTTAGTTAACGGCGGAACACCATCTGCTGCAGAAGAATTATTAAAATCCGCTGCAACTAAATCAAATCTTTCTGCTGAATCAAAATATTTTGACAACTACAACAGTGCTTATCTTAGATTGAATTTTTTGCAGGAAGATTTTGATTCAATTATTAAAGATTATGCCAATCTAAAAAAATCGGATAAAATTTCCAAAGCTTATGCTGATTATTTTGCTGCAGTTGCAAATTACAAATCAGGGAATTTTAAAAATGCAATTTTTCTCCTTGATAATATAAAAAATGTAAATGAAACTATGACCCATAATGTTATGGTTTTAAAGGCCCTGTGCTGTGCAAAATCAAACCGGTTAAGTGATGCAGAAAAAATATTTTCCAATCTGGATTTGAATCAAACTATTTCTGACCAGGAAAGACTTGTTTATTCAAAAGTACTTCTCCTTGAAGGCAGGTTAAATACAGCATACAGACAGGCCGCAAGAGTAAAAAATCCAGAAGGTGCTTATGTTGCAGGTTTGGCTCTCTTTAATTTAAAGGACTGGAAAACTTGTGATCTTTATTTTACAAAGTATCTTTCTTCAAAGGAAACAGATTTTGCAGCTAATTCCCTTTTTTATGACGGTTATGCATTGTATCGCCAGAATAAAATTAAGGAAGCTGCCAGATGTCTTTCCGATTTTACTAATAAATATCCGGATCACGAAATGGCCTTTAATGCTCACATTGTTGCGGCAAATTCATTTGTTCAGCAGAAAAAATTTTCAGATGCTTCCATTCATGCAGAGCAGGCAGTTAAAAAATCTTCAAATCAAAAACAGAAACAGGAAGCTGTAATTCTGAATGCCGGAATTTACAGTGACATGGGAAATTATTCTCAGGCTGTTTCTTTCCTTGAACCTTACTCAAAAGGAAATGATGATTTTTCTGTCCAGTGCCTTTATAATATTGCATTGATTTACGCAAAAAATCAGAAACGTTCCGAAGCCGATGAAATTTTTACAAAAATTGTTAATGAGTTTCCAGGAAATCCACTGGCAGAAGAAAGCAGTTATCGACGTGCAGAAATTTATTATGACAGTGGTGATTTTAAAACTTCAGCTGCAAAATTCCAGACTTATACTGGAAAATACCCAAAGGGAAATTTAATTGATGCTGCTTACTATTATATGGCAGACAGTTTTGCAAAAATTGAACAGAGCGACAGGGCTATTGTTCAATATTCAACTTTAATTGCCAATTATCCGGAAAGCAGTTACAGTTATAGTGCAGAAAAAAATCTGGTTACACTTTACAGAGTTAGTGGTGATTATTCAGAAGCTTTAACTCAGGCAAGAAAGATAATAGAAAAATATGGGGAACAGGCCAGAAAAGATGGAATTCCTTCAATTATCAGTGATTTGCAGCGTTTGAACGGCGGCGAAGATGAGCAGGTTGTAAAACAGCGTCAGCTTTATAAGAGCGCTGGTGGTGTTTCTAATCCAGAAGGTCGTGGTCAGGGAACAAAGCTTGCTTCTCTTTTATTCGCTTCAGAAAATACACAAAAAGAAGCAGTTGAACTTGCAGAACAGATTTTAAAAATTCAGATTAAAGAAGAAAATATTGCAAATGAAAATGTTCACGCTTATTCAAATGCAGAATTAATTAGTGAATATTACCGCAGTATTGGTAAAAATAAAATTGCTGCAGAAAAATATCTGGAAGCCGCTCAATATGCAAGAATGAGCAGCTCGGACGAAAAAGCCGCTCGTGCACTTTATGGTGCCGCAGAAGCTTTTGACGCCGCCGGTATGAAAGCAGACTCTAAAGAATGTGCCCTCAAACTAAAAGAATTGTATCCTACAAGCAGCTGGGCAGAAAAAGCAGGAGATTTATAATATGAAGAAAATTTCAAAAATCAGTCTAATAGGTTTAACTTTTGCAGCATCGGTAAATTTACTTGCCGCTCAGTCATTTGAAGATGATATGATTTTTGCCGATGATCAGATTCAGCTGCCTGATGTAACAACAGTTGTTAGCGGTGATACTTTAACTGCTGGTAAATCAAGTGTTCCTGAATTGGATTTTAAATTGCCGGATGCAGGTTCAACTCAGATTCCTCTTCCCCAGATGCCAACTGCTCAGACTTCAGAAGTTCAGGATACAGACGATCAGATTGTTGCAGCAGGCGGTTCAAAAGAAATGTATGTTGAAGGATTAATCGGTGCAGGTTATCCTGGATTTTTTAGAGGGGATTTTACTGTTTATAAAAATTCTGGTGATTCACCTTTTAATACAAGATTCTTCCACGAAAGCGAAAATGGATACAGCCGGAATAAAGCGGCCAATGGATTTTTTGACAGCACAACTTTGCTTAGCGGCGAAAAACAGATTAATTTAAAATATACAACATTCAATTTTGGTGCTGAATATTCTACTGCAAGTAATGGGTTTCAGGGACTTTCCGATTCATTTTATGATACAACACAGCAGACACTTTCTACAAAAGATTCAGTGAGCTGGAATTTGCCAAAAGGTTTTGGAATTGCTCTTGAAGCAGAAGGGCAGTGGTATAACAGATATTCCGGACTTATTCCTGGTGCAGCTCAGTTGTATACTCCTCAGGATGCAGAAGGTTCAGTTTTGTTTTTAACACCGGAAGCAAAAATCAACTGGGAAAATGATATGCTCCATTTTGGAATTGACATGAAGTACACATACGAAGCTTTAATTTCTTCAGTTGACAGTTCAGCCAGAAAAACAAATGTTCACAGAGGGCTTTTTAAATTTGACAGTCTGTTCAGAAATGATGTTGTAACAGTTGAAGGGGATGTGTCGGCTCTCATTGGAAACCAGTTGAATAATCACAAAATTCTTGTTCCTTTTAATCTTGGTGTTACTGTTCAGTGGCCCATGGCTGGAAATTACGGAACAGTTTTTGCAGCCGGGGGAATGAGTTCAACTTTAAATCGTTATAGTGAATTGGAAAGAAAATTCAGATTTGCAAGTCTCAATGAACTCCCTGTTGAATCAAGCGACTGGTATGGTCAGTTAAAAGCTTCTCTGCCAGTTACAAGCGCAATTAAACTGGAAGGCAACGTTGATTTTAAGACAACTGCATTTGGCAATGGAATCTGGGAACCTCAGTACAGTTCAGCTTCAACTGCATGGGGATTGTATTCATTCCTGCCAAAAAACAGAACTGAACTTAACTCCAAGGTTGCAGTATCTTTCCTTTATAAAGTGTTCACATTTACTTTGGACTGTTACAACTATCTGATTTATGTTCCTGCAGACCAAAGTCCCTGTACAATAAAACTTGCAGTTGGAGTCCAAGAGCCTAAAGGAATATTTGGTGGCGGAATTACCTGTGCAGAAAGTCTTGGTCAGAATGTTGATTTTATTCCCAATGTTGGAGCCACTTTCTTTTACCGGGTTAATGATAGTTTTAAATTCAGCATTGAAGTTAATGATTTTGTTAAACTTTGCACCGGCGGAACAAGAAGTTACAATGGTTCAAAATATATTTCAAGAGCGGAAAATATTTCGTTCTTTGCAAAATTCTTTTTCTAGAGTATAATATTTGTGCTCTAAATTTAAATTATATTGAGGTATTAATATGTGGCAGACATTAAAAAACGGTGGTCTCTGGATGATTCCAATTGTTCTCTCAGGATTGCTGGCAACTTTTATTATTGTAGAAAGATTCATTTATTTTGCAACAATCAAAAAGAGAGATTCAAAGTTGATGCAGGATATTCGCATGAGCCTTGTAAAAGATGATTTTGATGAAGCAGAAAGAAATTGTGTGGAAGCTTCAACTCCATTATCAACAGTTATTCGCAAAGCAATTAAATGCCGCAGACTGGGTTCTGATGATCTTAAAGAAATTGTTCAGACAGAAATGGATGGAGTAATGCCAAAATATGAACATTTCCTTACAGCCCTTGGTACAATTGCAAATATTGCAACAATGCTTGGTCTTTTGGGAACAGTTACTGGTAACATTAAAGCCTTTGGTGTTTTAAGCGGTGGTTCAAGTGATCCGGCTGCATTGGCAGGTGCTATTGCAGAAGCTTTGGTTACAACAGCTGCCGGTTTGATTGTTGGCATTCCTTCTGTAATTGCACATAATCATTTTGTAAAAGAAGAAGACAGACAGGTTATTGAATTAGAAAAAAGTGTTACAGAAGTGATGTTCCGTATTACAGGAAAAAATATCTAGTCCCGGAGTAAAATTATGCAGGTTTCAAAAAGAAAAAAATTAAAGGCTGCAGTTGATTTAACTCCAATGATTGATGTTGTTTTCCAGTTGATTATTTTCTTCCTGGTAAGTACCACCTTTTCAATTCTTCCTGGAATCTCTGTTAATCTCCCGGAAAGCGAAACTGCTCAGGGAAGTGCAGCCGATGGAATAACAATTACGGCGACTGTTGATAATAAGCTTTTTGTAAATGACATTCCGGTAACATTTAAAACTATAGACAATGTTATTGGCGGAATTGATATTGGCAAAAAGAAGCGTGAAGAATTTCCTGTTACTATTGAGGCAGACGGTCAGGTTACAAATGCAACAATCGTGCAGATTTTTGATGCTTTGCGCCGCAATGGATACAGTGCAGTTAGTTTAAGGACCAGCAATAAGAAATGATGAGTATAGAAAAACGCACATCAATAATGGGGGCAGTAATCAGTGTTCTGCTTTGGATATTACTGGTGATATGCGGATTAAAATTGAATATTAATCCTCCTCATAAAGATTATAAGGTTATAAAAATTAGTCTGGAAAATCCTTCTCCGGTTGCAAAACCTGTGACCCCTGAACAGAAACAGAAACAGAATGCTCCTGTAAAAAAATCCAGCACAAAACAGGCTGTGCAGGAGCAGAGTAATACTTCTGTGCCGGTACAAAAAAATGAACAGACATCAACTGTAAAAAAAGCAGAAACAAAAATTCGCAAGAGTATGGAAGAAATGATTGCAGAAAATCTTGCTAAAAGTTCTGCAAAAAAACAGTCTCAGGATTTTGAAAGCATGTTTGCAGATGACGACGGATGGAATGCTGCCTCCAGTGTAAATCAAACTGCCAGCAAAACAGGAGCTGTATCCCAAAGTGGTTTTGAAGGAAGTGCCGCAAGTAAATCTTTGGCCAGTCAGACAAGTTCTTCTGCTTCTTCGACAAGTTCAAGTTCAACTTCTAAAGCTACATCAAGTTCAACTTCATCCTTGTTAAGTAGAGTTGCGGACACAGCTTTTGTTCAACCTGCAGCTGGTAGTAATGGTGTTTCTTCTAAAGTGGAAATTGAAACTGCAAAAACTTTAACTGGTAATTATGCAATCAGCATGGTGGACGGTAAAACCCGTGAATTGATTTATCCAAAAAGTCCTGTAATCAACATTTCTGCCGGAAGTGCTGCATTAATCGACAGCGAAAGAGAAGTAACAATTGTCTTTAGAGTAAATGCCGACGGAACTGTTCCCCGTAGTAATATCTCTTTTATTCCAGACAGTGCTCTGCCTTCTGTTATTAAGGATGAAATTCGTGATCAGGTTATGTCGTGGAAATTTATGGAAGCGGCCTCTAATGGACAAGCAATGTTTGATTATAGTATAATGGTTAAATAATGATTAAAGGAATTAAAGCTGTAGCATTTGACATTGATGGAACTCTCTATCCGGATATTCGGTTGTATAAACAAATGGTTTTTTATTTTTTAAAACATCTTCCGTTTTTTATTCACTACAATCGGGTTAGAAAGATTATGCATAGAACTGCACCATTAGGTGATTTTTATGAATATCAGGCAAGATTACTGGCAGAAGAAATGAAGATTACTCCTGCACAGGCTAAAGAAAAAATCCATAGCATCTGTTATTCCGGATTAAAAAAATATTTCCAGCGAATGAAGCCTTTTAAATATGTTCCAGAAACGTTCCAGCAGTTTAAAGCTGCAGGATTAAAACTGGCAATTCTTTCGGATTTTCCACCGGATCAGAAAGGTGATATCTGGGGTTGCCGTGAACTTTTTGATGTTATTTTGGGCAGTGAAGAAATCGGCATGCTAAAGCCTTCAAAATATTGTTTTGGAATTCTTGCAAAGGAATTAAAATGTAAACCGGAAGAAATTCTTTACGTTGGAAACAGCGTTAAATATGATGTTCGGGGGGCAAAGAATGCCGGAATGAAAGCTGCTTTAAGAATACCATTAAATAAACAGCTAATAGGATGGACTTGCGACGAAGCAGACATTTGTTTTAAAAACTATCGCCAATTATGTAAAATTGTGCTATAATTTAAAAAAATTATATTGAATAGAGTAATGGCCGGTTAATGGAAGTGGGGATTTCCCTTAACCAGTGCAATAAATAAAAGTATGGGTGGGAAAAATGGAAGTATTCATTGTAGTTATTTCAGTAGTATTGTCTGCTGTAGTTTCAATTCTTGTTCGTTCTTTGGACAAGAAGGGTGATCCGCTGGCAAAAATCAGAAATTATGCAGACAAGCGTCAGTCAATGTTCGATGAATATTTCAAATCAAAAAATCAGGAAATTCAATTAGGGCTTAGTGACCTTAAGGAACATCAGTTTAGAGCAGTCGGGGCAGTTGAAGCTTTTAAGAAACAGATTTCTACTTTTGAAGCTCAGACTAAAACTCTCTCAGATAAAATTAATGCAGTAAATAAGATTGAATCAAAAATCGACCATTATGACAAAGTGCTTGGTGAATTAATTGAAATGACTTCGGCAGTTGAACAGAATTTGCAGAAGATTAAAAACGAAGCAAACATCATTGATAAATTCAACGCACGGATTTCTGCACAGGACAAACAGGTTGGTGTAATAGAAAAGAAAGTTGAACAGATTGTAAAACAGTTCAGCAGTCAGAATAAGGAACAGATAAAAGAACTTGGCGAAAATCTTCTTGCACAGTTCCAGTCAAGGGCAGACAAAATTGATGAAACTACAAAAGTTGCATTAAATCAAAATAAAGAAGTAATGGTAAAAATCAATTCTGAAATTAAAAATGCATTTGACGAAGCTGCAAAACGTGCAAAAAATATTCAGGATACTGCTTTTGCAAATCTCACAGAAAATTACAACACCCAGATTAATTCTGTTACTGGCAGAATTATGGATGATATTAATTCCCGAACCAGTGAAATTGCTCACAGTGCAAAAGTTAAAATTGAAGAATTGAATAAAGTTGTTGAAGCTTCATTTGATGAAACAAACAGGCAGACTCGTGTTCTTGAACAGCAAACCCGTGGCAATAGTGACCGTCTTGAGGCAGTTCAGAACGCAATAGAAAAACAGGCGGAACAGCTTGCCAGTCGTTATGATTCAATTTTTGAAAATGCTATTTCTAAGGCACAGAATCAGGAAAATGCCGCTTACGAAAAATATAATAAATTAAGTACTGTTAACCTGGATAAATATAAAAATTCCTTCCAGAATAAAGTTAATGAAATGCAAAGTTTCCTTGCAAAAATGGTGGGTGATGTTCAGAACAGTACAGAAATTCTCCGTACAAACATGGAGCAGTCTTTTAACGGAATTCGTTCTGATTATTCGGCTGCGGAAGCTACTGCTCAGGAAACTGCCGCACGTATTGAAGAGCAGTCAAAACAAAGTTCAGTTAAACTTGCAGAACTCAGTAATACTTTGCAGGAACAGTTAAAGCATTTTGACAGTGTGCTTGCTACAGCTATGAAAGGAATCAGCGAAGATTACGAGTCTAAGCAGAATAAATTCCTTGCGGGACTGGACAAACAGCTTTCGGTTTACAAGAAAGATATTGAATATAAATTTAAGAGACTTGAAACTGCCGGAAGTGATGCAGACAAACTGGAAGAAAACCTTCGCAAATTTATGGATGCAGCACAGAAACGTGTTATTTCCGATTTTGATAAATTTGGAGAAAATCAGGCTAAGAAGCAGAAAGAATTTCTTGATTCCCTCAATAGAAACTCACAGGAAATCCAGACTCAGCTTAATGAGGTTGAACAGAACCTGGAAGAACTTAAAGAAAAAGCTTATGGCAATGTAAGTGCAAAGCTTCAGGATTTTGTTGAGGAATTTAATAATGACCTTGCCCGAAGAGAAAATTCAATTAACGAAGAATTGAGTGCCTGGAAAAATAATTTTGATTCTAAAATCAATCAGTTTACAAATGACTATGAAGAGTCCCGGCGGGAAATTGAATTGAATTATTCAGAAGAATTGAATAGAAAAATTTCCGAATTTGCTTCAAGAAGTCTGGCTTCTAAAGATCAGATTGAACAGCAGATGGAAGAAACAAAGTCAACAGTTCGGGAAGAGCTTGATAATATTAATCAGAATTTAAAATCATTTATTGAGCAGTACAAAGTTGAACTTCAAAATACAACAGCAACTGCAGACACTCTTCTTAAACGTGAAACAGATGAATTTAATATTCGTGTAAAAGATTCTCTTTTAAAATGTGAACAGGATTTGGGCCAGCAGATTTCTGACTTTAAACAGGCAATGATAGACAAGCAGGAATCTTCAACTTCTGTTATTGATTCTTCCATTTCTGAATTCAATACATGGAAACGACGAATCTCAGATCAGTTTGAAGAAAAAAGCGGTTATTTTAACGAACAGCTGGAATCTCTTAAGCAGAAAAATGATATTGATTTTAAGGACTTGTCTGCTCAGACAAAAGAACTGGGTGATGCCCTTAAAATGGAAATTCAGGATCTGGCAGATAAAGCAAGAAATACAATCAGTGAATTTGACGAAGACAGTATTCAGATGAGAAATACTCTTGAATCTTCATTTGAAACTCTCAAGAAGGATACTGATAAATATATTCTTGGTGTTCTGAAAGATACAGATAAAGATATGCTTGCTTACAAAAAAGATTTTAAATCAATTACCTCAAAGTTTAATGATGAATCAAATGATATTCAAATTCGATTTGACGAAATCAACAAAACAATTGCAAAATTTGTAAAAGACAGCGAAATCTTTGAAAAAGCAGAAAATCACAAGAAGCAGCTTACCGAATCATTAACTGAACTTAAGCAGAGTCTTTCTCAGGTTAAAGACTGGCAGGATGAAGTAAAAGATCTGGAAGCAAGAGTAAAAAATCTTGATAAGATGAACGCTGATGTTACACAGAAAATTTCTTTGTATAACAATGAACGTGGTAGAGTAGACCGCCTTGAACAGGATTACACAAGAATTATTCAGTTGAGCAGTAAAGCCGGCCAGACCCTTGATAATATTATTCAGGCCAACGATACTTTGCAGGATGTAGAAATGAAGGTAAGAGATTTCCAGGAAAACCTTGCTGATATTTCTAACAAATTTGAGCGTATAGAAAAGAAAGAAGTTGTAATAGATAAAGTAAGTGATTCTGTTGATAAGGCGTTTGAAAATCTTAAAGCTCTTGAGCAGCGGCTTACTGAATGTAAACGGGAAACAAATTCTTTGCCAAAAGAAATTCTTCAGGTGCAGAAAGATGTTGATTCACTTTTGAAAAACAGTGGTAAAATCAGTAATGCAATTGAAAAGCTGGACAGCCTGCAGCATATTCTTGACGACACTGATGAACATATTAATTCAATCAAGAATTCCCGTGACGGTATTTTGACTATTGAAGCAAGCCTTAAAGCTCTTGCAAAAGAAACTGATAAGAAAATTGATATTGTTAAAGCAATCAGTGAACCTGAAGCAAAAAAGAAGACTAATGTTTCTAAAGTTGTAGGCAAAAGTGAAAAGGATATGGTTATTGATCTTAAACGCCGTGGCTGGAAAGATGAAACTATTGCCAATAAGCTTGGGCTTTCAATTTCTGAAGTAAGATTGATTCTTGAAATGGAAAGGTAAAAAAATGGGGCTGTCCAATAAGTCCTGTCATACTGAACCTGATTCAAAATGACAGAGGCTTAATTCTTTTGGGACAGCCCATTTATTTTTATTTCTCCAGAAGACAAACTGCATAAACTTTAACAGCTAGGTTTTGTCCTACACTTTCCAAGCCTTCATTGGTTTTTGCTTTTACAAATATTCTTTCTTCCGGAACTTCAAGAATGTCTGCGATGCTTTTTATTACTTGATTTCGCCATGGAAGAAATTTTGGTTTTTCTATTTCTATAACGCAGTCAAGATTGCCAAGATTCCAGCCCTGTTTTTTTACATCGTCCCAAATTGTTTTTAGAAGAATTTTACTGTCTGCATTTTTCCATTTTGGATCTTCGTCAGGAAAGTAACTTCCTATGTCACCAAGACCACTGGCACCCAGAAGACTGTCACTGATGGCATGAAGCAAAACATCTCCGTCACTGTGGGCAACTTCACCTTTACTAAATGGAATGTGTACTCCACCTAAATAAAGATTTCTGCTTTCTGCAAGTTTGTGAAGGTCTGTTCCAATGCCTACTCTTATCATTTTTGATTCCTTTGTAGAAATTTGAATGTCTTCTTTGTAAGTGATTTTTTTATTAACGTTGCTACCCTTTACTACTACAACTTTTCTACCGGCTGTAATTTCTTCAAAACTGTCCCAAATTTCTGTGTCATCAGTGCATTCAAGATTCTGCTTTTGTGCAAACCGATGGCATTTAAGGAGAGTGTTAAAATTAAAGCCCTGGGGAGTTTGTACACTTGTAAGATTACTTCTAATTAAATGACGTTTAATTGTATTTGTTTCTGTAATTTCTTTTTGTGTATCACTTGGTGTAATTCCGGGAACACTTGCTCCTTTATTAAAGGCAGTCTGTGCTACGTCCAAAATTATTTGAGATGTAACAAAAGGACGTGCTCCATCGTGGATTAATACAATGCTGTTTTCTGTAGGGTTTTGTTTGTTGATTTCTTCAAGTGCATTCAAAACACTGCTTTGTCTTGTGCTTCCACCTTGAGTAAAAATAATTCTGTTTTTAAAATTGATTATACGTTCATCACAAAAAAGATGTTTTTGAGCTTCTTCTGTTCCGTTTTGGGGAACTGTGATAATTATGGATTTAGGATTTAATGTTTCTATAAAAATAAAAACACTCTGGGATAATACTGTAATATTGTTTTTTCCCAGAGGTAAATATTCTTTTTTTGTGCCCAGACCCATTCTTGTTGATGAACCTGCGGCACAAATTACAACAAAAGTAGATTCAGAATTAATCTTCATCATCCTCATCTTCGCTGTCTCTGTCTGTATCTGGAAGGTCTCCAAATTCGTCGTCATCATCTTCTTCGTCGTCGGTGAATGATGATTTCTTTTCTATTTTTAGACCGAGGGGTTCAAGTTTTGCATGCAGCATGTCTTCAACTTCAGAAACAGGAATTCCCATTGCTTCTGAGATTTCGTCTTCCAGAAGTTTTTTTGCATTGTCGTAAAGTTTGCGTTCAAGAATGGGAAGTTCCTTAACCTTTGAACGATGATATAAACATCTTACGATTGTTGCAATATCTTCGATTGTACCTTTTTTAAGAAGGTCAAGATTCATTTGATAGCGTAATTTCCAGTCACTGGTGGGTGGTTCAAAATCTTCGCCAATTAAATTTAAAGCGTTTTGTGCTTCCTTAGCAGAAACAATTTCTCTGATTCCCAATTCTCTTGCTTTGGAAACTGGAACCATAAGAACCATATCTGAAACTTCCAAATAAATCTTATAGTAAAGAACTTCTTCGCCATTAAGCTGTCTTTTGAAAATTTCTGTAACTTTTCCGACACCCTGACTTGGGTATACAACCTTTTGATTAACTGAAAATTCTGTTTTTGGTTTTGCCATAGTTATTATAGTATATCATAAATTTTTAAAAAATTCAAATTTATCAATGTGTAGAAAATAAAAAAAAGCACCGCAATAATTAAATAATTGCAGTGCCGTAAGTTTTACCTGATTAACAAATTATTTGTTTGGGAACAAAACTCTAAAGTCAACCAGTACTTCTTTTGAATCTCTTGCAGAATTAATGTCTGTTATTTTGTTGAGCTTCTTGTAGAAGTCAATGAGAGGTTCTGTTTCTTTTCTGTAAACTTCAAGGCGGTGAGTAATGCTTTCAAGTTTGTCGTCTTCGCGAGTAAAGAGTTCACCACCACATTTGTCGCAAATACCTTCTTTTACAGGTGGATGGAATTTTACATTGAAGTTTGCCTTGCACTGTTTGCAAACACGGCGGTTAGAAAGGCGGGCAATGATAAGTTCGTTATCTACTTCAAAGTTTACTACTTTTACATCAAGTCCAAGCTTTTCAAAAGCTTCTGCCTGTGGAATTGTACGTGGGAAACCATCGAGAATAAATCCATTTTTGCAGTCATCTTTCTTAAGTCGATCTTCAACGATTTCAAGAACAACATCATCGCTTACAAGTCCACCAGCATCCATAATTGCTTTTACTTTTTTTCCAAGTTCTGTCTGGTTTTTAATGTTTTCACGGAAAATATCTCCAGTAGAAATCTGTGGAATTTTGTATTCTTCTGCAACATCTGCAGCAAGTGTTCCTTTTCCAGCACCAGGTGGTCCAAGGAAAATAAAATTCATACTCATTTTTTTTCTCCTAAATTATATAAAAATTTCTTGCAAAATTATATCATGGTTAAAGGCTTACTGTAAAGAACAAATATTCAGTGTTCCAGTTAACAATGTTCTTAGAACAAATTTCAGTGAACTCTTCAACCGTTTTTTTGTAATCATCTTCATTGAGTTTGCTTCTGATAAAATTTCCGTAACTTGAATTTTCTGCAAACCATGAAGAGATTTCTTTTTCTGTAATACGCTTTTTTTCTGTAAGGACTGTTTGTGTACATTTAATTCCAAATCCAGAATCAGTGAATGACTGGGAAATTGTATTTCCATCAAAACTAAAAAGAGGATTGTCCTTATTCTGGAAAAATTCCTTTTCGGCCTGAGCAAATAAACAAGTTCTGCTGGACTGTTTTAAAAGAAGTGAAATCTTTTGCCCGTTTTTTGGAACCCTCTGGCAGAAAATAAATTTGCAGTTTTCAGAAATTATTTTTTTGTCTCTGCAAATTTTTAGCTGCTGGATAAAGGATTCAACTTCAACTTGAGAAGAAAAAATATCCCTAAAAAATATTCTGTCAAAAATAATGTCGTTAAAATTTAACAGGTTTCGTTCCAGATTAAATTTATCTGCAGCAAAAACTTTAAGCACAGGTTTATCCATCTGGTCAAGATTTGTTGCATACTGATTTAAAATTTCAACACTTTTCTGATTTACACAAAGCCCGCAAGTTATACCTTCTGGAACTTTTCTGGTTAAGTCAAAAAGAAGAAGTGCATCATCTGCAGAATAAATAAGACAGTTGTTGTAGCGCACAAGTTCTGCATTTTGAATCATTTTGTTTTTAATTGTTTCAAGAATTTCTGCTCTGTTTGAATCCAGTCTGCGCTGCCAGTGTTTTTGAGCATTATCCAGATTTTTTTCTTTTTTAGAATCAACTGGCGAAAAAGTTAAATTTTCTTCCTGCTTATTTCTCTGGTTTTTAAAATGTTCATTCTGCCACCAGCTGTCAATTGAATTTTCAGGACCAGATTTATCTTCTTCAAGCAATGCACTGATTTGAATTTCCCGCCTCTGCAAAACACTTTCTTTTATTTGAGCTTCGTACCCCTGATCAGTTGGCGTGTAAAAAATTCTTCCTACTAGATTTGAAGGCAAATACTGTTGAGCAACCCAATGGTCTCTGTATGCATGAGGATAAAGATATCCTGCTCCATGACCAAACTGTTCGCTGTCTCTATTGGAATCTTTGAGATGATTTGGAACTTCTGCATCCATTTTTTCTACACTTGCCAAAGCATCAAAAAATGCCATACTGGAATTACTTTTTGGGCAGGTAGCAAGATAAAGTGCAGCGTGGGCTAAAAAATATCTTCCTTCTGGCAGTCCAACTCTGTCAAAAGCTGCGGCACAATTTTGAACAATTGTAATTGCATTTGGATCTGCCAGACCAGTATCTTCGCAGGCACTAATCATCATTCTGCGGAAAATAAAATTTGGATCTTCCCCGGCTCTTACCATCCTTGCCATCCAGTACATAGCGGCATCAGGGTCCCTTCCTCGCAAACTTTTTATAAATGCACTTATTATGTCGTAATGGTAGTCACCGTCTCTGTCGTAAAGTACAACTTTTTTCTGGATTGATTCTTCACAAGTTTCTTTTGAAATGTAAATTGTAGAACCATATTCAGGTTGAGGTTGCAATTCCTGTGGAGCCCATACCGGTGGAGTAGTTTCAACTGCCAGTTCCAGAGCATTTAAAAGACTCCGGCAATCACCATTTGCAGTTTCTACTAAGTGTTCCAGTGCACCTTCTTCAAATTCAACATTCCAGTTTCCGTAACCTCTTTCTTTGTCTTTTAAAGCAAAAGCAGCCGCATTCATTAAGTCTTTTTTTTCCAATGGTTTTAGCTGGAATACACGGCTCCTTGAAACCAATGCTTTGTTTACTTCAAAAAAAGGATTTTCGGTTGTTGCACCTATTAATATGAATGTTCCGTTTTCTACCCAGGGTAAAAGAGCATCCTGCTGACTTTTGTTCCAGCGATGAACTTCATCAACAAAAAGAATTGTTCGCCGCCCATAGAGTTTACGCTGCTGGTCTGCTTCCGAAATAGCATCTCTGATATTTTGAACACCAGTGAGAACAGCATTTAATGTTATGAAATTTGATTTTGTATGATTTGCAATTACCCTGGCAAGAGTTGTTTTACCTGTTCCTGGAGGACCATAAAAAATTACTGAAGATAACTGGTCAGCTTGAATTGCTCTGCGCAAGAGCCTGCCTTTGCCAACGATGTGATCCTGCCCGATGTATTCATCAAGGGTACGGGGTCTCATGCGTGCGGCTAAAGGCTCATGTTTCTGTTTGTTTCCAGAATCAAAAAGTTCATCCATTTATAAAACCAGTTTAGTTTCCTGCAGGAAATGTTTTTGTGTCTGCTGTACCATCTTTGTTCCATGTTCCACGGGAAGGGTAGTATGCCCAAAGCCCGCATTCCTTAAAAAGACCGGAGATTGAAGTTGAAGAAAGACTTCCGTGAATTGTAGTAGTTCCGTAAAGATCTGTTTTTTCTTCTTCCATTGATGGGTCACGAACAAAAATATTGAATACATAATAAGAAGCAGAAAGACTTGTTGAAGCATTTGTGCTGAATTTTGATGTACCTGCATTTGGCTGACCATCTGCAGAAAGAACAGTATGCTGAATGCCGCTTGTAGTTCCCATAAGAAGATAGTCTTTTGTTACAGCAAGAGTAAGAATGGCTCCTTTGTCCTGAGCTGCTTCACCGTCTTTGTCCTTTCCAGTAATATAGTATCCTTTTTCTTTAGTCCATGCGTTGGCATAATGAACTACAGTTTTGTTTTTTGAGTTAAAGTAAATATAATCTGGACCAGCTGCTGCACTTGTGTAGTCAAAGAAATAATCCTGTCCTTTAAAATACACAGCCTTGCATGTTGAACTGCTGCAGTTGTTTGTATCCTTTGGAATTTCTACAGGAGCATCAGACCCGTTTAATTTAAAAATTGATGCAGATTTGTTTTCTGGAGCGTAATCGCTGGCAAGTTTTGAACCAATGAGCTTGATGTATGCATTTCTGTTAGAACCATCATTAAGGTCTGCAGGGTTTAAAGCTTCATTAGAAAAAATCAACACGCAGTTAAAAAAATCAGATTCATCGTAGCCAAAAACTGTAGAAGGAATTAAAGTCCATTCAGTGCCGTTTTGAGAATAGAAAATTTCTCTTTTAACAATCACATTGTTGCCGTTAAGATTTTCTTTCCATGAAGTTGCCAGTGCGTAGATATAATTTGCATCAGCTGCAAGAAAGTTTACTTCTTTTGAATAGAAAGGTGAATTCTGATCTTCCGGGTTGATTACCTTTTTCCAGTGTTCATTGTAAAGACCAGTTGAATTAAAATCCTCGGTTGAATCTTTTGTAATATCTTTTGCAAAAACCTTTCCGTTGGCAATAAATAATTGAGTTTTGCCGTCTTTAGAAAAACGTGTACCGGTTGTAATATCACCAAAAATTCCTTTTTCTTCAAGACGAACTTCTTCATTGATTAAGTGGTAAATATCATCGTGGCATGATGTAAAAGTAGAAAAGCAAACAGCCAGTGAAGCAATCAGCATGTAGTATTTATTCAATTTTTTCATTTTAATAAATCTCCGGATTAAAAGTGGTATCTGGCGCCAATAGTTCCGCCTACGAACTGACCCAAAATATTGTGGGCCTCTTTATTGTAAAGCTGAGCAAATTGAGGCATAAAAAAGTAAGTAACGTCTGCGCCTACACTCCATGATGCATTAATCCTCCAGTATGCTCCGACTTCTCCTTTAAGAACAAGCCCCGGGAAATATTTATAGTTGATGTAAGTTTCTGTTGCAAAACCAAGCCCAACAGTAATTGGAAATTCAAACTGCCTGAATGTTGGCTGGTATGTAAGAGTTGCTACAAAGGGAATGTAGTTAAAAATATGCTTGCCGATTGTTGTACAGAAACCAAAACCAATGTCTGCGCCGGCAATAAGCCACGGTTTAATAAAATAGTGGTATCCCAACGATCCCATTCCGCCAGTGTACATCTTTGCAGTTCCTTCAAACATATTTCCAAATCCAATTGGATTCATGGCAGAAATTGCAACTTTAATATATTGGTCACCTTTCTGGTTCATCTGATAAACGTATTCAACCAGATCCTCTTTTTGTGGTTCATCTTTAAAATCATTTTCCTGAGCAGTAAGTGGCATACAAATCAATGCAGACAGAATAAAAACAGCTGCACTTTTAAAAATCTTTTTCATATTTCCTCGCACGTTAATTTTGAAATAATTATATAGAAATTTTTTATAAAAATCTATACAATGATTAAAATTTAAAATCAACTAAAAAATGGAAGGTTACAGAATGAGCGCCACAATTATTGACGGAAAAGCAATTGCAGAAGAAGTAAAAAGTGATGTTGCAGCAAAAGTTGCACAGTTAAAATCAAAAGGTGTTACACCTTGTCTTGCAGTTATTCTTGTTGGCGAAAATCCAGCCAGTGTAAGTTATGTAACAGGAAAAAGAAAGGCCCTTGAAGAAGCTGGAATGATGGATAAGAGTGTTGTTCTTCCGGAAAATACCACAGAAGAGGAAGTTCTTGATTTAATTGCAAAACTCAACTCAGATAAATTTGTTCACGGAATTCTGGTTCAGCTACCATTGCCAAAACATATTAATGAAGAAAAAGTAATAATGGCAATCGATCCTTCAAAAGACGTAGACGGATTCCACCCAGTAAATGTAGGAAATCTTGTAATCGGTAAAAAAAGCTTTTTGCCTTGCACACCTCATGGAATCCTTGTACTTCTGGAAAAAATGAATATTAACACAAACGGAGCAAACGCAGTAGTCATTGGCCGCAGCAATATTGTAGGCAAACCAGTAGCACTCCTTCTTGCACGCCGTGAATACAACGCCACAGTTACTATCTGTCATACAGGAACAAAAAATCTTGCAGAAATCACAAAGCAGGCAGACATTCTCATTGCAGCAGTGGGCAAACCAAACACAGTTACAGCAGAGATGGTAAAACCAGGAGCAACAGTAATCGACGTGGGAGTCAACCGCATCCCAGACAGCACAAAGAAAAACGGCTTTAGACTTTGCGGCGATGTTGATTTTGAATCTGTCAAAGAAGTAGCCTCATATATCACACCAGTTCCAAAAGGCGTAGGACCAATGACAATTGCAATGCTTATTTACAACACCCTTGAAGCCTGCGAAAATTTAATGTAATCAATACTGTTTAAGTAAACTGTTTATAATTTTGAGATGTTGGTGTGTCAGAAAAAATTATTGCATCTATTGATGTTCTTTCATACAGAGGTGCTCCAAAAAATCAACCTTGCAACGTATATAGAATGTGCAAAAATCATAGCAAAAGCTCATCCGTTAAGCCGCAGTTATGGATTTTTCTGAGTTTAAAAATATTGATGAAGTATTAACTTTGCAGTAATAAAAAATTCAATTTTTTGGAGGTTAAGTATGTTAATTGATAAAATCAACAGTCCTGCTGATTTAAAACAATTGTCTGTTGAACAGTTAAAGGTTCTCCCTCAGGAAATTCGTAAAGGACTTTTTAACAGACTTTCAAAAATTGGCGGACATTTTGGCCCGAATTTTGGATTTGTAGAAGCCACCGTTGCAATGCATTATGTTTTTGAATCCCCAAAGGATAAATTTGTATTTGACGTTTCCCATCAGTCTTATACTCATAAAATTCTTACTGGCCGCAAGAACGGTTATTTCCTGGATGAATGTTTTTCAGAAGAATCAGGGTATACAAATCCAGAAGAAAGTCCCCATGATTTTTTTAATATCGGTCATACTTCAACTTCAATTGCACTGGCACTTGGTCTTGCAAAAGCCCGTGATCTTAAAGGCTCCAAAGAAAATATCATCGCAGTAATCGGTGATGGTTCCCTTAGTGGCGGAGAAGCCATGGAAGCATTAAGTGCAGCCGGCAGTGAACTTAATTCAAATTTTATTATCATCGTAAACGATAACGAAATTTCAATTTCAGAAAATCACGGTGGCATTTACAAAAACCTTGCAGAGCTTCGCAGAACAAAAGGGCAGTGTCCAAATAATCTTTTCCGTGCATTTGGACTTGATTATGTTTACGAAGAAAATGGGAATGATGTACAGGCAATGATTCTCGCCCTCAAAAAAGTAAAAGACTGTGACCATCCTGTAGTTCTCCATATTCACACTCAGAAAGGAATGGGGTATAAACCAGCAGAAGAAAACAAAGAAGCCTGGCACTGGTGCGTTCCATTTAACCCCGAAACCGGTAAACCAAAAAATAGTTTTACCACAGACGAAACTTATGTTTCTATAACAAGAGATTTTATCCAGCAGAGAGCAGAAAATGATCCTGATTTTTTAATGATTACACCAGCAATGGCCTGCTCAATCGGAATGGATGCAAAACAACGGGAAAAACTAGGTTCCCATTATATGGATGTTGGAATAGCAGAAGAAGCCGCCGTGGCAATTGCATCAGGAGTAGCAAAAAATGGAGGAAAGCCGCTTTTGGTAACAAACATGACATTCCTTCAGCGTGCCTATGACCAGATTTCCCAGGATGTCTGTATCAACGGAAATGCAGTTACAATGCTTATGAACAACAGCAATTTTGACGGATTAACAGATGTTACTCATCTTGGAATCTTTGGTCTTGCTGCATTTACCAATATTCCCAATCTGGTAGTGCTGTGTCCAACATGCAAAGACGAATATATCAACATGCTTAACTGGTCCCTGGATCAGAAAGATCATCCTGTTTTGATTTTAATTCCTGGAAATCAAGTTACAAACCGGGAAGCAGAAAAAAATTTTAGTAAACTGGATTCTTACAAAGTTGAACAGAAAGGCCAGAAAGTTGCAATTATTGCACTTGGTGATTTTTATCAGAAAGGACAGGCTCTGGCAGAAGAAGTAAAAAATCAACTGGGGTTTACCCCAACATTGATAAATCCAAGATTTGCCAGCGGAGTTGATGAAGCACTTCTTCAGGACCTTATAAAAGATCACAAACTGGTAATCACACTGGAAGACGGAATATTGAGCGGTGGTTTTGGACAGAAAATTTCATCCTTTTACAGCACCAGCCAAATCAAAGTAAAAAACTATGGTTTGGAAAAAAAATTCTACGACCGTTATAATCCAGATGAACTTCTTAAAGAACTGGGAATGACAACAAGTCAGATTGTTGATTTCATAAAATCACAAGAGGGACTATGATTTACCAGAACTTATCTTTTGATCAGGAGCGGGCACTTTATGGAATTCACGATGCAAAAATAAAAAACTGCCGCTTTACAGGTCCGCAAGATGGAGAATCCTTTTTAAAAGAAACCCAGCGGATCCAGGTAGAAGACTGCCTTATGGATCTCCGCTATCCACTGTGGCATGTAACCGACGGAAAAATAATTAACTGTCAGCTTACCCCAAATTGCAGGGCAGCCCTATGGTATGATAAAAACATTCAGATTACAGACAGCAGCATGATGGGGATAAAAGCCATCCGGGAATGTGAAAACGTAAAATTAAAAAATGTAACAGTCAGTTCTCCGGAATTCATCTGGAAAGTTCATGGAATAACAGTAGAAGACAGTCAGATTCTCCAAAGCGAATATCCGTTTTTTGAAGTCACCGATGGAAAAATCAGGAATTTAAAAATGAAAGGAAAATACTCGTTCCAGTACTGCAACAATTTTGAACTGTCAGACTGCGATTTTGATACAAAAGACGCCTTCTGGCATTCAAAGAATTTCGTAATCCGCAACAGTGTCATTAAAGGCGAATATCTTGCCTGGTATTCAGAAAATTTAACATTCATTGACTGCAAAATAATTGGAACCCAGCCTTTCTGTTACTGCAAAAATCTAAAACTTCAGAACTGCATTTTTGAAGACTGCGACCTTGCTTTTGAAAATTCCACAGTGTTTGCAGAAATTAACAGCAGAGTAGAAAGCATAAAAAATCCAGTCAGTGGTGAAATCCATGCACAGGAAATAGGGCAGATAATTCTGGACGCCAAAAGAACCCCGGTTACCCAGTGCAAAATTTTTAGCCGTCAATAATCATTTTTCCAGCAGTCAAAGGATTCTAAAGGAAGGAGCCCCTCCCTCCGCGCCCACTTCGTAGGTCGCTACCCACCCAGCGGGGGGGCATCCCCCGCAACGCCCCCAGAAAACCAATTAAAAAATAAAACTCAAGATCCTAAAGTTCAAATTTTTGCAAAAAATTCCCCGCAGAAATTTCAATCTGAACATTCAGATATTCTTATCTCTGGATATTAGCATCATTTATTTCTTCAATTAATAAATTCAACTTTTTTATAATTTCACTTTTTTCTATATAATTTTGATTTTCTTTAGTAAGCATCGTAGTTTCAAAAAGCTTGCTTGGTTCAATTTCTAGATTTCGTGATATTTTTTCAATCATTTCAACAGAAGGAAATTTCTTGCCCGTTTCAATCTCTCCAATATAACTTGTGGAAGTATTGCAAAGCTCGGCCAGATTCATCTGAGATAATTTATTTTTTTTCCGGTATTTTTTCAAATTCGCAATAAAAGTTTCTCTTAGCGTCATTTCTTATATGCTAATAGAGGATATAATTGTTTGACAATTTGCTATTAGCACATTATAATTGTCGAATAATTAATAAAATTATATGTTATAAGCATATTTTTTTAGGGGAGAGCCATAAAATGAAGAAATTTTTTACGTTTTCTTTGATTTTTTTGACAGCTGCGGCATTTTATGCCAAACCAGTGCAGATTCCGGAGTGGGTTCAAAATTATAGAAAAGTATATCCAAATTCAGATTTTCTGGCTCAGCGGGGTAGTGGAGACAGTTCAGAAAAGGCCATAACAGATGCCACTGCTGCTTTATCAAGGTATTTTCAGACTAATGTAAATGCAAATCTTTCTACAACAATGAGTTCTGTTGTTTCAGAAGATTCCGTAGATGAAAAGACTGTTGTTGTGGACAATGTGAATGTACAGTCGCAAGTTGATTTTTTTGCCCTTG
>JAEDJS010000076.1 GCA_016296205.1 Treponema sp.
CTCATTACATTACGGAACAGCGTAAAAAGTCAAATCGATTGTTGAAACAATCTTTTTGACTTTTTATAGGAGGGTTAATATGGTAGAAGAAATTAAAAACAATGATTTAGGAAGAGCAGCATCAAGTCCTTTTGCGGTTATTGATTTTAATGCAACATGGTGCGGACCTTGCCAGATGCTTCACCCGGTTTTTGAAGAATGTGCAAAAGCTTTCCCGGACAAAGATTTTTTTGCCTGCGATATTGATCAGAATTTAAAACTTGCAGAACAGTTTGGAATTATGAGCGTTCCAAGCGTTGTAATTATGAAAAACGGTAAGCCGGTTGCGGTTAACACTGGTTATGTTCCATTTGAAAGTTTAAGTGATTTTATTCGTAGTAATTAGGTTGAGGGAAAACTGATGCAGTGTGAAAAATGCAGTGGAAATATGTACAGTTCATCTACCACATTAAAAGTTCAGCTTGAAGCCGGAAAAGTAATTGTAAATTTTGTTCCCTGTTTTGAATGCTGCGATTGCCACGAAATTTCTGTTAAACCGGAAATGCAGAAAATGGTAAATGATATTGCTCAAAATGTAAAAGATGTAATTGACGGAGATTACGAAATATCTTATCTTGATGCAACAAATCCATAATTTGCATTTTATGGAAAATCTGTTTTTTGTTTAAGGAAAACACAGCAATGATAATTGATTTTCATACTCATATTTTCCCAGAGAAAGTTGCAGACAAGGCTCTTTCTAAGTTAGCCGGGGAATGTAAACTTAGTCCCTTTACCATGGGAACAGAAAACAGTCTGATTGAATCAATGAAGGAGTCTGGGGTTACAACGAGTGTTGTTCTACCTGTTGCAACAAATCCACTAAAATGCCAGAGCATGAATAACTGGGCCCGTGAAATCAACAGCCATCAGAACGGACTTTTGTCTTTTGCGGCAATTCACCCCGATGCCCCCAATCTTAAACAGCTTGTTAAAGAAATTGCAGAAGCAGGTTTTAAAGGCATAAAAATTCATCCGGATTATCAGCAGGTTTTTATTAATGATAAACGTTTTCTTACGATTATAGAAGAAGCAGAAAGTTTCGGGCTTGTTACTGTTACTCATGCTGGTCTGGATTACGGTTATCTTAGTGAGATTCATTGTTCCCCGTACCGTATACTGGATGTTGTGAATTTGATTCATCCTAAAAAATTTGTAATTGCTCACATGGGTGGAAATGCCCTCTGGTATGATGTTGAAAACACACTTTGCGGAAAAGGTTTATACTTTGACACTGCTTTTGTTCACGGAAGAATTTCTCAGGATCAGTTGCTGCGTCTTATTCTGCTTAATGGGGCAGATAAAATTCTTTTTGCAACAGACAGCCCCTGGAACAGTCAGAAAGACGATGTTGAATTTTTTAAAAATCTTCCTCTCCCGCAAAATCAGAAGGATTTGATTTTCTATGAAAACGCCCGTCGGCTTCTGGAATTATAAATTACTGGTTAATAACCTGCAGCAATTCATTTCCAAAATTTAAAATCTTTTGTTCGCCTATGCCGTGACAATCTTTTAGTTCGGAAATAGTCCGGGGTTTTTTTGTAACAATGTCTGCAAGAGTTCTGTCTCCAAAAATAATGTATGGCGGAAGGTTTAACTCATCGGCAAATTTTCTTCGCCATTTTCTGATTTTGTCTGCCAGATCTTTTGATTCATTATCCATTTGAGAAAAAACATCAGCTTTTTTAAAACTCATTTTTGGCTTTAGTTTTTCTTCTTTTGGATTTTTTTGCCCGGGAACAAAACTCAGTGGCAATTCAACTGTTTCCTGATTTCTAATTGCTTCCCATCCTTTCTGACTGATAAACAATACTCCATAGTTGTTATCTTTTACCAGAAGTTCATTTTGAACCATTGCATCAGATAATTCCATCCACTGGTTTTTCTTTAACTCTTTTCCGATTCCCCAGGTAGATATTTCGTGGTGACGGTTTGCAATAATCCGCCGGGCCCGGGATCCAATTAAAACATCACTTACATAACTTGCCCCAAATTTTTGCCCTGTTCTGTAAATACATGAAATGAATTTTTTTACCCAAAGAGTTGAATCAACAAGTTCATTTTTTATGCCCAGAGCTTTATTGCGGCAAATGTCACAACAGTTTTCTGGAGCTAAAGCATTGTGAATGTTTTCCGGATGTTCTCCAAAATAGGAAAGCAATTGTTTTCTTCTGCAGTCTTTGCTTTGTGCGTATTCAACCATGGCATAAAGAAGCTTTTCCTGTTTAGAATTCTGGGAGTTGTCTTCAAAAAAGTATTTGATTTTAGCAATGTCCTGATAAGTGTAAAGCATTAATGCATGAGAAGGTAAACCGTCTCTTCCGGCCCGGCCAATTTCCTGATAATATTGTTCAATACTTTTGGGCATATCAAAATGAATTACAAATCGAATGTCCGGTTTGTTGATTCCCATTCCGAATGCCAGTGTAGCAACCATAATATTTGCTCTGTCTTTTATGAAGTCTTCCTGGTTTTTTGAACGGACGTCATCTGTTAATCCTGCATGATAATTCATTACATTGTAATTTTCATTGGCAAGAAAATCTGTAAGCTGGTCAACTTGTTTGCGGCTGAAGCAGTAGATGATACCACGCTCACCGGGATGTTCTTCCAGAAATTCTTTTACCTGTTCCAGTGGTTTGTTCTTCTTTTTAACTTCCAGAAAAATATTTGGTCTGTTAAAACTGGCAACAAAAATAGCAGGGAATTCAAGCTTTAAAATCCTTATAATATCTTGTCTAACCTGTTGAGTGGCAGTTGCTGTAAGTGCAAGACAGACCGCCTTTGGAAATTGATGACGGATTGAGCCGATTTCCAGATAGTCGGGTCTAAAATCGTGGCCCCATTCGCTTACACAGTGAGCTTCATCAATTGTAATGCAGTTAACACAAATGTTTTCGTGATGGAGAATATCCTGAATTTTTGAAGTGTTCAAACTTTCCGGTGATACATAAAGCAGTTTTACTTTACCGCTAATAACTTTTTCTTTTTCCGCAAGATAAGTTTCCCAGTCTAAAGTTGAATTTAAAAATACAGCCTCTACTCCTATGGATTTTAACTGCTGAACCTGGTCCTGCATCAAAGCAATTAATGGAGAAACAACAACTGTAAGTCCTTCCATTAAAAGTGCAGGAAGCTGATAGCATAAACTTTTTCCGCCGCCTGTAGGCATAACTGCAAGGGTGTCTCTTCCCTGGAGTACATTGTCTATAATTTCGTTTTGTAGAGGTCTGAATGTATCGTAGCCAAAAACAGATTTTAAAAGATTCTTTTGAGTAAGCCTGTTTATGTTGTTCACTTCGTAATCCTTTGATTGATTAAAAAAATAACTGTTCAGCAAAATTGAATTCTGCACAGCATTCTTTTTAAAAAATTTTCTGATAATATTATATTGCTGTTCTTCCATTGTGAAAACCTCAAAAAGGACTTGATTTTTTTTTTTTATTTTGATATATTTCAAGCAATGAGCCGGCTTGGTGAAATGGTAGACACGAAGGACTCAAAATCCTTTGCTAGCGATAGTGTCTGAGTTCGAGTCTCAGAGCCGGTATAAGCACATTGATTTTATCAGTGTGCTTTTTTTTTGCTAAATCATAATATCTTCTGTCTGTCTTAATTCAACTGCTTCCCTTAAGTGATTTATGCTGATGTTTTCCATTTCTTCCATATCTGCAATTGTTCTTGCAACTTTTATGCATCCTGCTACACCCCTTGGAGAAAACTGAAATTTTTCGGCGGCTTTTTCCATATAATTTTCGCATTGGGAATCCAGGCTGCAATATTCCACAATTTCTGCTGGGGTCATTTCTGCATTGTAAAATCCCTGTCTGAATTTTTGAATTTTTAAAGCAGATGCAATTTCTTTTCTAAGTTCATCAGTTGATTTTGACGGTGCATCATCAATTTTATTTTCTACTCTGACTCTCATTTCGATTCTGTCGAGCAAAGGCCCTGAAAATTTTTTCCAGTATTGTTCCACACTTCTCGCTGAACAAAGACAGATTTTTTCTTTTGAACCGAAGTTTCCGCAGGGGCAGGGATTGGTTGCCATTAAAAGCTGAAACTTTGCCGGAAACGTTGTACTTCTCCCGGCTCGCGACAAAGTAATCTGGCCGCTTTCCAATGGAACCCGAAGCATCTGCAGCACGCTTGTTTTGAATTCCGCAGCCTCATCTAAGAATAAAACACCATTGTGGGCAAGGGAAATTTCTCCCGGGTTAAGACGCTGTCCGCCGCCGCAAATGCCTTCTATGGTTGCAGTTTGATGTGGCATTCTGAAGGGTGGCCGGTTAATGATGCTTGTGTCTGAGGGCAAAAGTCCTGCAAGAGAATAAATCCTTGTTACACTTTGTGATTTTTCCTGGGATAAATAGGGAAGAAGAGAAGAAAATCTCTGCATAGAAAGAGTTTTTCCGCATCCGGGGGCTCCGTAGCTAAGAACGTTGTGTCCACCAGCGGCGGCAATCTGCAATGCACGGATAAGGTTTTCCTGTCCTTTAATGTCTGCAAAATCAAATCCCGGTTCAACTGGAGGGAAGAAAATTCCGTTGATTTCAATTGCTTCTTTAGGAAATCCGTTTAATGCTATGTTGGGGCTGGAAGATTTTTCCGTAAATAACTCAAGGTTGTTAAGAGCTTCAAAGGCCTGGTTCAGATTGTCTGCTCCAAAAACCTTCATTCCGGATACTTCACGGGCTTCGCTGGCATTTGCTGTTGGAACAATGCAATAGTTAATGCCTGTATATTTTGCAGTTGTTACCGCTGCGTGAACACCTCTTACAGGACGCACTTTACCGTTTAGTTCCAGTTCCCCAAGAATTAAAAGGCTGGGCCCGGAATTTTTAGGCTGAGGATTAGTGGGGGAACAGTTTTGATTAAAATCATCATTGGATTCCGGATCAGAATTATTTTTAGCAATTAGAACAGCAATTGCAATGGGAAGATCAAATCCGGCGCCTTCTTTCTTTAAATCTGCAGGAGACAGACTGATTAGAATACGCTCGGGAGGAAATTCATAACCGGAATTTCTTATGGCGCTTTTCATGCGTTCCCGGGATTCTTTTACGGCACTGTCTGCCAGGCCTACCATGTCAATTGCAGGAATTCCCCGCCGTAAGTCAACTTCAACTGCTACTAAAGAACCTTCATAGCCAAAAGGTGAAAAACTGTAAATCTTCATTTTTACTCCTATTTGTTTATTAAAATATAGAAATAAAAATTCAACTTTCACCTAAAAGATTATTATAAAAGATTATTATTTTTACTGCAGATATTTTGCCAGTTCTTCAAAGTAGAACCTGTCGTTAATTTTTTCATTTCCTGCAGTTTTTCCTAAATGTCTGTCGGCTCTTACTTTTCCATGGTAATCACTTCCGGCTGTAACGAACATGTCCAGTTTCCGGGCAATTTTTTCCAGCTGCTGACCCTGGCTTACTCTTATTGCAGGATGATATGCTTCCAGTCCCATTACACCCTTTGCTTTAATTTCTTCCATTGTGGTTTCTAAAGAGTTAATCGAAAGATACAGACTGAGGGGGTGGGCATGAACTGGAACTCCGCCACTGTTTTTGATTGCTTTTGAAGCCATTGAAAGATCTGCACCGGCTCTGTCTACATAATATTTTCTGCCTTTTCCAAGAAAGTTGTCAAAAGCCTGCTGCCTCTGTTTTACATAACCTTTTTCTACCATTATCTGGGCAATGTGGGGACGGCCGATGCTTTCTGTTTCAAAACGGTCGATTAATTCTGCCATTGTCATTTCAAAGCCGTCTTTATTGAGCAGTTCTACAATTTTTTGATTTCTTGTTTCTCTCTGGCGCTGCAGATAAGTAATAATTGAGTTAAGGTCGTCACTAACCTGTTTGAGTCCTAACCCCAGAAGATGAAATTCACCTGTGGGCCACTGAATGTTAAGTTCAATTCCAGGAATAAAAATAATATCTTGATTTTGGGATGCTTTTTTTGCTTCTTCCAACCCTGCAACAGTGTCGTGATCAGTAATGGCAAGGACTTTTAATTTTTGGGAAACAGCTTTGTTAACCAGATCACCGGGAGAAAAAGTTCCGTCACTTGCTGTTGAATGAGTATGTAAATCTATCATATTGATAATATAACAAAATTGATTTAAAAAAACTATGGAAAAAAGTGTGTTTTTTTGGTAAACTTGCCGATAATTTGAAAGGAGATATTCTTTTTTTTGAAGCTTGCCAAATTAATTAAACAAGGAAACAAATATGCCAAAGGCTGTTCAATTTTCAAGAGGTTCAATTATTTATTTTTCTGGTGAAACCGATGACAAGGTCTTTATTCTTCAGCAGGGCGTTGTAATTTTAACAAGTGTTGATATCGAAACTGGTCTTACTGTTACAGAACAGGTAAAACCGGGAGAATTTTTTGGTGTAAAAAGTTCTTTGGGTCATTTTCCTAGAGAAGAAACTGCAACAACCATTACCGATAGTATTGTAGTAAGCATGAATGTCCAGGAATTCGAAAAGGTGTTCAGTTCCAATCAGCAGGTTATTCTAAAAATGCTTAAGGTTTTCTCTGGCCAGCTCCGTCAGATTCACAAAAAAACAGAATCTGTACTAAATAAAGATCCAATAGAAATCAACCCGCTTATGGGAATGTTTAATGTTGCAAAAAGTTTTTACGAGGATGAACAGTTCCGTTCCTGTGCAGATGTTTGTTTAAAAATCCTTACTCGTTTTCCAAATGCATCAAATAAGGAAGAAATTGCCCGTTTTTATGCAGATGCAAAACTCCAGGATGAACGCAAAAAGAAGATGGCTCATGGGGACGATGTTTCTGCTCAGCCTGATATGGGAAATGGCGGTGCGTTAAGTCAGTTTAGTCTGCCGGCATTTAAACGATTTGCAAAAAAATATGAACCGGGTCAGGTAATCATCAGCGAATTTGAACCTGGCGACTGTTTTTATCTTATTCAGGCTGGTCAGGTTCAACTTGTAAAATGTGTTAACGGTTCAACAAAAAATCTTGATATTCTTAAACCTGGTGAATTCTTTGGTGAAATGGCAATTCTGGATAACTCACCACGTTCTGCAACTTGTATGGCGGCAGGAAATGTTGAATGTCTTGAATTCAATAAAGAAAACTTCCAGCTGTTGATTACAGGAAATCCTCAGATTGCTCTTGTTCTCTTAAAATTGTTCTGTAAGCGAATTTACGATCAGAAGAGAAGATTCCGAGTTCTGGCAATTAAAGATATTCAGGCAAAAATCGCAGATGTATTTGTTATGCAGGACGAAATGAATCCTGTTTCAAATCTGGTAGAAAAAAGCCGTAAATTTTATATTACTGCAAGTGATGTTGCTCACTGGGCAGGAATTTCTACTGATGAAGCCAGAGAGGAATTAATGAAGTTCGCCGAGAAACGAAAAATCGAAATCCACGAAAATTACATTGTTGTAACAAATATTATGGAAATGAAGCGTCTTGTGGACAATCATTCTACATCTCGTTTCTAGTTGAGTTTGAAGTGCACCCCAAAAGTTGGACAAATAAAGTTCAATTTTTGGAGGTGCATTTTTTATGAAAGAAATTTTTATTCCCATTTTGCGAATGAAATCGGCCATTCTTGGTCAGTTACAAGTTCAAGTGTATTTTCTTTTAATGATTTTATTTCAAAAAATTTGTCTTTTTGATTTAAGTTTTCAGAAGCAAGCTGAATTGACCTTTCGATTAACTCTGGAAACATTTCTGTTATTTGATTATTGTCTGTAATTGTTTCTATTAATACAGGCGGAATACTTACGACTCCGTGAATTTCTTTTTTAAGTTCGTTCTT
>JAEDJS010000015.1 GCA_016296205.1 Treponema sp.
CAAACTTTAGGTAAGATAAAGCCGCGCTATTTTAGCGGTTTTATCTTACACTCCAGTACAATTTATTTTGCAAAGAACATAACCTGCGAATCAACAGGCACACTTACAATTGTTGAACCATTTCTCTGAGAATTTGTAGCATCCTTTAGTCTAAGACCGTTTGCTTCTTTTTTATACAGATAGATTTTTTCACCGCCATTGTCAGACAACCCCAAAGCTCCATCCCAATCGACTTTTAATTCCTGAGCAATAAAATAACCCATGTTAACTTTGCCGCTTAAATTATCTCTAGTCCAAGTGTAATTTCTTCCTTCATTAAAACTGATTGTTCCGTAATTTGAACTGTTAAACGAAGGTCCAAATGCTCTCAAAGAAGAATAAGCGTTTGAACGACGTGTTGTTTCTTCTTCTAGAAGATTATCAAGATTTTCGGAAATTGTAACATAATTGTAACTTTTTGGTTTTCCGCTCTGATCAGTAAATGAGATTACGATAAAATTGTCGCGACGGATTGTAACACTGATTGGAGTATCTGATACTTTCCATTCACCACGGGAATTTTTTTCAGCCCCTTTGTATTCAAATGTATTTTTTGAACCGGCTGGAGTTGTGAATGTTATCTTTTTGTTTTCTTTATCAATTTCAAAAATTGCTTTCTTATTAACTTCGGCAATATCAATTTCTTTGGCCTGAATCATTGAAGTATAACTTTCCGGATACCATTTGAGTTCTTCAACTTTTGTCCATTCACTATTGTCTTTTATTTCTACATCCCGTTCATCAGCTGTTACAGAAGTTGTTCCATCTGCAAACATTTTAAACAGACGGAGATTGTAACTAAAACACCAGCCTTCTGAACCATCCTGAGTCAAAACTTTAAGCCACTTACCAGTTATAGAACTTGAACCGGTTAAAGAAGCTTCATTTTGATCTGCATAGAGAACACGGATAATTTCTCCAAGACGCAAACGATAAATCTGTTTTGAAGTATTAATTTTTTCTGCACGGATTGGAAGTCCATCAAGAACACAGCGAGCATAAGTATTTTCGTAATCTGAATATTTAGCGGCAAGTTTTTTTGCTTTGCCTTTTGATACTGGTTCACTCAACTGCCACAAAGGAACTTCGATTTTTTCTTTTGTTCCCGGAATACCCATTACATATTCATGAAAAATATTTGACTTAATGTAAACCGGAACAATTGTACCGTCGCCCATATTGTATGCAGGCATGTTCCACAAAAGTACGCTGTAACCCATTGTTCCACAAGATGAAAGTACTAACAAAAAAAGTACTGTTGCAAGCATTAATAATTTTTCTGCGGATTTTTTTATCATTTTCATTTTCTCCCCATAAATAATAAGTTTGCAACGCAAACTTTAGGTGAGATAAAGCCGCGCTATTTTAGCGGTTTTATCTCACACTCCTCCCAATACCTACAAAATTTTATCAAGTTCATCTACAATGTTTTTAAACACATCCAATGCATCTTGAACCGGCTTTGTGCTTTCCATATCAACACCTGCCACTTTTAAACTTTCTATCGGGTAACGACTTCCTCCGCTTTTGAGGAATTTAAAATAATCTTCTTTTTCTGACTGGCCGCCAGTTGTAACTCTTTTTGCAAGAGCAAGTGCTGCAGAAATTCCAGTTGCATATTTATAAACATAAAATGCGTTGTAAAAATGAGGAATACGCAGACCTTCCATATCGGAGTTGCTTTCAAATTCCATTTCCGGGCCAAAATAATCAACAAGAAGCTGACGGTAAATTCCTCGCAAAACTGTTGCATTCAATGGCTGACCATTTTCTACCATTTCATGTGCTTTAAGTTCAAACTCGGCAAACATTGTCTGACGGTAAAGTGTTGCAAGAATATCACTGGCGCGCATACTCAAAAGGTAAGCTTTCATCCTGCCGTCATTTTTTTCTTCTGCCTGTTTAAGCAAATACTGGAAAACCAGTTCTTCATTAAATGTTGATGCTACTTCTGCTTCAAAAATTGTGTAGTTATAGCTCAGATACGGATTGTTGTGAACACTGTACCAGGAATGCATACTGTGCCCGCCTTCGTGAGCCATTGTAAAAACATCCCGAATTACATCTTCTTTATAATTCAACAAAATGTACGGATAACCAACATAACCACCACTGCTGAATGCCCCTGAACGCTTTCCTTTATTTTCGTAACGGTCGCACCATCCATTTAAAAGTCCACCGCAAAGTGTATCTGTATATTCCTTGCCAAGAATTGCCATTGCATTACGGCAGATTTCTACGCTTTCTTCATAAGTTGTGTGAGTATCTACATCTGCAACTAAAGGAGCGTAAACGTCGTAATGTTTGAGATGATCAACTTTAAGAGCACGCTTTCTAATTGAATAATATTTGTGCAGCGGTTCAAGATTTTTGCGGACAGTTTCTACAAGATTTTTATAAACACTAACCGGAACTTTATTTGAATAAAGAGCAGCTTCCAGAGATGAATTATATCCACGTGCTCTTGCAGAAAAAACATCGTCGTTAACACTACCTGCATACAAAGTTGCCAAAGTATTCTGATGAGCTTCGTAAGTTGCATAAAATTTCTGATATGCTTCCCTGCGGATTTCTCTATCTGGATTATCCATAAACTGGGACCATGTTGTCTGTGTTAATGCTTTTTCTGTTCCGTCTATTTTTACTGTTCCAAAATTAAGGTCAACATTTGTAAGAAGACTAAAAGTATTATAAGCAGTCTGAGCACTTTCATTCTGCAATGCTAAAATTCGTTCTTCTTTTTCGCTTAAAATGTAAGGCTTCATGTGAACGCTTTTTTTAACAAATATTATAAAATCTGCAAACTGTGGTTGTTCAATCCACTGGTTTAATTTTTCGTCCTCAATAGCCATCAATTCCGGAGTATAAAAACTTATCCGGCTTTCTGAATCTGTAACTGCCATCATCACCCGGCCGTGTTTTTCCTGGGCGGCAGAATCACCTTCATCGGCAGAATGCTGCAAACTTGCATACTGATAAACTTGTTCGATTGTTCTGTCCAGTTCTTCCAGTGCTTTAAGAGAAGCAAGAAGAGTTTCTGAATTTTCTGATAATTTTCCTTTAAATGAACAAACTTTTTCTGTTAATTCTGAAATTTTTGCAAGATCTTTTTCCCAATCTGCATCACTTTTATAAAGCTGTGAAAGGTCCCATTTGTCTGACTGTGGAACATCTTTTCTTTCTGGAATTGAATTTTTCATACTATTATAATAGCAGATTTTTTTAAAAGTGTGTAGGTGTGAAGGTTGATTTTATAACAATTTGTTATTATTTTACAGAAATTTTTACATTTCCAAACTGGCAGATTTTATGTCATCCAGGTTGAATTTTTCACGACCCTGCTGAGCGGCAATAAGAGTTGCTCTGTTCAAACTGGATTCGATTTTTGCACAACTCCAGCCTTTACTTACGGCCGCCACCTTTTGAGCAGTTACCTCATCCTCTGGATTTTTACCCTTCATGTACATTTGTGCAAGTTTAATTCTACTTTCTTCATCCGGATATGGAACTCTAACTTTTGCATCAAATCTTCCAGGTCTTACAAGAGCCTCATCCAATGATTGAATACTGTTTGTTGCAGCCAGAACAAGAATTCCTTTGTTTGCTTCAAATCCGTCCAGTTCATTTAATAATGCAGTTACAATTCTTGTATTTTCTGTTTCGATTGCACTTCCGGAATAATTTCTTTTTGTTCCAATCCCGTCAAATTCATCAATAAAAACAATACATGGGGCTTTTCTTCTTGCTTTTTTAAATAAAAGCTTTACCTTCATTGGTCCAATTGCCATAAACATGCTTTCAAAATCTGTAGCCTTTGCCGGAATAAAATTTACTTTTGCTTCACCGGCCATCGCTTTTGCAAAATGAGTTTTACCGTTTCCAGGATCACCTTCCAGAAGAATTCCTTTTGGCATGCGGATATTTTTCTTTTCATAGGCAGAAGGATTTTTCATTATGTCCATAATCTGAACCATGTCCCGCTTTAAATTATCCATTCCTACAACATCTTTAAAAGTAACACCGGTTTTTCTTACAACTTTAAAAGTATTTGGCGAAACAAATTTTCTAAAAACAAGCACAATGATTGCAGCAAAAATTCCATAGAATATTAAGTCGAATACAAAACTTATTGTCTGGGAAAAATCTTTTTCTTCGGAAACAGACACGCCGTTCCTCATTAAAAATTCTTTTAATTCAGTTGAATCAGGATTGTCGGTTACAAAAATATTATCTGTGCCGTCTGTAAAAATTATTTTGTCTTTCTTTAAATTTGCAGATTGAATTTTCTGTTCACTTACCTGCTGATAAAATTCTTTATAAGAAACAAAATTTTCTGCCGGACCAAAACCAATTAAACTATTAATCTGATTCTGGAACAAAAAATATACTGCTGCAAGAATTAATAAAACAGCAGAAAAAACTTTTACAAACTTTGCTTTATTCATTAATTAATTCTCCTGATATTCTGCGACTTGCTTTTTCATTAACTCAACAAGTTCATCTTTTGTAAAAAGACCACAGTTAACAAGTTCCACACACTGTTCGCTGTTTGATTTATTGAACAGCAGAAGGTCATCTGTATTAATAGTACAGTTAACGCCAGCATCAAGCATTTTTCTAATTGGGTGAACAGCATAACTTTCTACTGCTCCCAGCATAACATTGCTTTCCGGGCAAACATTGCAGCGGATTTTATTGTCTCTTAAAAATGCCAGAACATCTGGATCTTTTGCAGCACCAATTCCATGCTGAACTTCATTCAACTCAAATAATTCCACAAAGCGGCGAACACTTTCTGCACTAGAAAATTCCCCGATATGAAATTTTTTCTTTATCCCTAATTTTGCTGCCAGATCAAAAATGTATTTAAAATCTTCAATTCCGTCTTCAACTTCCGGACCATAAACGTCAATGCTTTTAAAAACTCCAGATTCCAAAAGCTCAGGAACCCACTTCTGAATTTTATCTTTTGGAAAAACTTTGCTCATTCCTAATTCCGGTAAAAATTTAATCCGGTTTGAATACTGGGAAACAAGTTTTTTAATAAGTTCAATTAAATTATTTACCCCGCCCATTTGTCCAACAAACTGCAGATCACATGACCCTTCGATTACTTTTACACCATCGCCAATTGCGTCCTGCAGTGTAAGGTTGAATACATCTTCAACATCTTTTGCAGTTTTAATTCTTGGCCGAGTGTAAGGTGCAATAATATTTTCATGCATATCATCAAGGCCATTAAGCTTACGAGGAAAGTCTGGAATGTAAAAACCTGCCCATGGAACATAAGACGCATAACGCATTCCTAAATTAAGATGATTATGAACATCAACCTTTGGACAATCAATAAAATCAGATACTATTACCATATTTGTTCCTCCAAAAAATTATTTCCCAACACAGAAATGACTGAATATACTTTCCAGAACATCATCGGGGGTTATTTCACCGGTTACCTCTCCAAGTGAATCAAGACAATCTTCCAGATCCTGCACAACAGCATCCAGTGAATAATGATCTTCTTCTGCTTCCAGCGCGTGGCTTATTCTTACCAATGCTTCCTGAACTGCAACTTTTTGCCGCTCAGTTCCAAGACCTGCATGTTCTTTATCACCAGTCTGCTGACTATTCAAAATATTTTTGCTGGCTGCAATAAGGTCGCCAATTCCTGTTCCTTTTTTTGCACTAACAAATACATTTGGAATTTTATCTGACTGGAATTTATTAATCGATTCAACTTTATCGCATTTATTCCAAACCAAAATCAGCGGAATATTTTTTTTTGCAAGTATAAATTCCTTATCTTCATCTGCAAGGCCACAGTCTGAATCAACCAGATAAAAAATCAGATCGGCTTCTTTACTCAAATCTTTTGTGCGGCTTACACCAACTGCTTCAACATAATCTTCTGTTTCACGCAAACCGGCAGTGTCAAAAAGTCTTACAGGGATTCCATCAAAGCTTGCCCAGCATTCAAGATAATCTCGTGTTGTTCCTTCAATGTCGCTTACAATTGCACGTTCTTCTTTTAAAAGTGAATTGAACAGACTTGATTTTCCTGCATTTGTTTTTCCGCAAAGAACAACTCGTGCTCCATCCTGATATAATTTTTCTGCTCCCCAGGAATTTACTAGAGACTGCAAACGTTTTTTAGCCAGAAGAATTTTTTCGTGATCAAATGCATCGGAAATAGTTTCTTCATCTTCGGGATATTCAATTTCTACTTCAATGGCGGCAAGAGTATCAACAACAAGTTTTTTAATATCGTTGATTTCTTCAAACAGTTCTCCGGCAAGGCGACCAGCGGCATGACCACGACTAACATCAGTTTTGCTGTCAATAATTTCCCTAATTGCTTCTGCTTTTGTTAAATCACTTTTCCCGTTGATGTATCCCCGGAATGTGTATTCACCCCGTTCTGCCTGTCTGAACCCATTTTTTAAAAGAAGAGAATGAATTGATTTTACAACGCTTGTTCCTCCATGACAGAAAATTTCTACCATGTCTTCGCCAGTAAAGCTTTTTGGTCCTCTATAAACACCAACCATTACTTCATCAATTTTTTCTTTACCGTCAACAATCCAGCCGTAAACAAGAGTGTTACCTTCTGCTTCCTTTAAAGCCTTTGGACGAGAAAATTTTTCTGCTAAAAGTTCAATACAGTTTTTTCCACTGCCACGAACAATTCCCAAAGCACCAGGAGCCAAAGCTGTAGCAATGGCAGCAATTGGTTCTTCGGGAGTATAACCTAGATTAGTCATTTACTTTATTCCACAAATTTGAAACCTGCATAATCAAGGAAGTTCCTTTTGTTGCTTTTCTTGATTCACCAGTTTTGCCAATATCAAGAACAGAAATCATTTCATTATTTTCCCTAATTTCTGCAGCACTAACAGACTGAATATAATTTCTTCCGCTACCAAATGCAGGTTTTTCTGTATTCTGTTTACTTTCCGGAGTTTTCCAAGGATATGGTTCTGACCAGTCTGGATCCGGACAAATATCTGAGTAACGCCCCGCATTGTTCCAGTACATGTAACCACGGTCAACACTATCCCGGCAACCAAACACTTCCTGCTTTACGTAATCAGCATTGTAATACTGCCTGTCATATTTTACGTTCAAATAGAATGCCTGAATCCACGGTCTAACAACAACACGATTTCTGCCTGCAATAGTATTGTGGTAAGTTCCATAAAAATAAATTCGATATGCCCGTTCTGCCCAAGGTTCCATATTCATATCATTCTGGCCAAAGTGTGACGGATAGAACATTGGACCAATAACATCAACATAGTCACTCATCAATTCTACATCCTGTCCTGTTCTTACTGAACTTCTGAACCAGCCATTTGCACCGTAAATATCAACACCAATTGGAGCATCAACATTTTTACGAACATAATTCAGAAACGAAGTAATTGCACTTTCTTTATCCATTCCCTGATCACGCCAGCGATATTTTACATTTCCTAAATTTAAACCGTCTGTTGGGAAACGGATGTAGTCAAATTGAATTTCATCAAATCCTCGTTCAATCAATTCCTTGGCAATTGCAACATTATATTCCCAAACTTCTTCGCAGTAAGGATCAACCCATGTTTCATCATAGTAGTTTGTTTTTTTCTGACCAGTTGGATTTCCTTCTTCATCAAGAATATCTTCATAATTATAAATTCCTGTCCAGCGCCAGTTAGTTTTTGCATCCCAGATTGCGTACTGCGATTTATCGTAAGTTGCCAGATGTTTGTCTTTAAAAGTTACAATTCTGGCAATAAGATAAATTCCTTCTTTCTTCATTTCTGGAACAAATTTATCAATGTCGATTTTATATCTGCTTACAAAACCTTTTTTCTTTAAAAGCTCATCGTTGGTATCATAACGCAAAAGTCCGTAGTCATCTTTCATGTCGATTACAAGAGCATTCAATTTGTTGTCTGTAATAATTTTGCGGTATTTTTCAATTCCTTTCTGTTCCATTACCCAGTCGGCATGAAGATAAATTGCTTTTTTATTATTGATTTGAGATGGGTATTTTGAAATCAGTGTATCCGGTTTTAAAAGCCAAAGTTCGTTAAGCTGCAACCCGTTTGTAAGTCCGCTACTGTTTTGAGGAATATAAGCCGCATTTAAATTGAATTTTTCAAAAATCTTTTTCCACGAATCACATTTTGCTGGAAGCTCAGAAACGTTTCCATCAAGGATATTAATTGAATTGATTTTTCCAGGCTGAACAAAAACAATTTCATTTCCAACCTGGCACATAGAATCAATTGTGTCTGCTAACTTTTCGCCTTTATAAACTTTTTCTGCTCTTTTAAGCTTCCAGTTAAACCTGTAAATATTTGGCATGTAACTCTGGCAGCAATAAAGTTCTGTATAAATATTTCCGTTCACATCTTTTACACTCACCGGAATAATATCACTGATTTCATCCGGGTAAGAGAAAGTTGGAAGAATATCAAAACCAGCACTTACATCAACCCATTTTTTTGCAGTATCTGCTTTATAATAACTGAATCCAAAAATCGGGTGGCTCATAAACACAACAAGTTCGCTGCCATTCAATGTTCCGTCCTGAGCATAAGTAGGCATGTGAGCAACTGCAACGCTTTTCATTCCTGCAGTATTTTTACTCATAGAACCAATTGAATACCAGTTGTCTCCCCCATCACGAGTCATATAAACTTCATTTTTTGTAGCTGTTACAAGAATTTTCTGATCAAGAGGATCAACACACAAATCTTTTAAAAGTGGAACTTTGCGGATAAATGTTTTTTCATTTCCGTCATATTCCTTAATTGTGTGATAAGGCAAACCATTATTACTCTCTTTAAATACAACAAGATCTTCAGAAGTTAAAATTCCATTTGCTGTAACAAAAAACCATCTGTAATCTGTTTTTACAATCTGTGTTACTTTTACATCTTTTAACAAAGGAATTCTTTCGCCACTTTTAGAAACTTTAAAAACACCGTTATCTGTTCCAACAATAAAAGCATCTTCTGTTGTTTTTACTGTTACAGAAGTTGAATTACTGTCTTCGTTTAAATTATAAAGTGGTTTTGTCTGAGCAAATACCAATCCGGCTGCAAACAGAGCCATTACTTTTACAAAAATTCTTTTACACATAATCAGATTATCGGCAAAAGAAAATGAGAGTTTATATTTTTTTAAGTTGAATTTTACACTACTGTGCAGTACAAATTACATGTAGCTGGAATCAAAAACTACTTCTCCAAGGGCCTTCACCAAACTTGAATCATAACTGTGGGACTGTGTCTCTAACTGTTTTAACGCACTAATAGGATTTTTCTTTCTATGATAATTTCTTGGAGTAACCATAGAAATATAACTTTCCGCAACATGAATAATTCTTGCAACTAGAGGAATTTTCTGGCCAGAAAGACCTTCCGGGAATCCAGTACCGTCCATGCTTTCATGATGATATTTTATTGCTTCCTCAAACACTGATTTAAATTCATCTGGAGCAAATTCTAATTTCTCTGGAGTAACCGTTACATGACTTTGAATTCTTTTTCTTTCGTTTTTGCTCAAAATATCAACTACAAACAAATCCTCCGGCAAATCAAGAAATCCCATATCATATACAAGAGATGCACAAAAATAGAGGGCGCATTTTTTTGAATCCAAATTCAAATGGCGGCAAATTTTGTAAACAAGTGGCCCAATTTTTTTAAAATTTCCAGGCCGGTTGCAGTGAATATCAATTTTTTCTGCAAGTTCAACACAATGTTTTATAACGCCTTCCACATCCACTTCTGCTAAAGTTGCAAGAGTTTTTGGCTTAACGTTAACATTCAAAATCATATTTGCATAATTCACTGTTTCTTCAAATTCCGTTTCAAGCATCTGGTGAATTTTCTTTGCTTTTCTAATCCGCACACTTTTGTTAATAAGAAAAATCAAAATAATTATTACTAAAACACCCAATACCCCGAATACAACTGGTGTTAAATTTAAATCACTAAAGGTAGAAAAAAAATCAACTAAAAAAGAATCATCTTCCATACCTTAATTTTACCATCACTTATTGAAGATTTCAATGCAAACATATAGAATAGAATTATGAAACAAAATAAAATTTTATCAATTATCATCAGCGCTTTTGCCGCATTTTTAATTCTGATTTTACTTGCTGCAAATCTTACTGTGCTTAAACCAAAAACTCATGTAGCATTTTACGACGTTGGGTCAAATGATATTTCTTCCGTAAAAAATTATCTGGAAAACCTTACAGACAGCAAAGGAAAGAAAACTTTATATAAGTTCTACCAGTTGAATTCAGACCAGCCACTGGCTCAACAAATTAAAGGCAAATACAACATTCTTATCTGTTCAAAAAATTTAAATGTCCAGGAATATATTTCTTCAAAAAGTGCAAAAAAACGTGCAAAATCAGGACCAGATGTTTCTATTCTTTCTGACATGACAATTTCTGTAAAACAGTCGGCAATCACAACAAAAAATGCAGTAAACTTTATTCCACTGTTACTTGATAACAACGAAATTGATATTGACCGCTCAATTTTTAAACAGTCAAAAATTCCTGCAATCAATTCATGGAACGATGTAGAAAATTTTGCTTCTTACTGTAAAAAAATTACCAGCACCCCCATTATTTTTGCCGGTGCCAGCGATGATACAATTTTAGGAATTTTAGGTTCACTTACAGAAGCTTTAAGCGGACAGGAATCATATCTTAAACTTGTTGATTCAATCAAAAATCTATGCAGCAATAAAGATGTAACTCAGACAGCATTTGAAAACCTGATTCAGGAATGTTCTGTGGTAGACGGACCTCTTTTTTACTCACTTAACAAACTTAAAAACTGGTACAAAAATGGACTCCTTGCTCAAAATTTCCATGCAATCACTTTAAAAGACCTTCAATTCTATATGGAAAATACTACTTGTCCCGTTACCTTAATGACTCTCAGCCAGCACAGATCTATTCCTTACAAAGCAATCACAAAATACAGCTCAATTTACTATCCTTCAGAAATTTCAAGTGTTCAGAGATATTTTTCTGCCAGTCAGTATGGAATTATCCAGTTAAAAAACAATAAACGCTCTTCCAGAACTATCAACAATCTGATTAGTAATAAAGGTCAGGAAACATTAAGCTCCAGCACAGGACTTGCTCCAGTTCTGGCAAACTGTAGTGCTGCAGACAAACAGGCAGATGATGTTCGTTATTGGATTGCCGGTACAAATCAGCCAAATATGGGATTAGCCGAAGACTCTTTTACTGATAATACATACAAGCACTATTTTGCAGAAGCAATCAGAACAGCAATAAGACATTAAAAAATATCTATAATATAACTAAACATCGGGGGCAATAATTCCGATAATTAAAGCATGAAAAAGCTAACTATTGGATTATTGGCCCTTTGTTTTTTAGTAACAGGAGCTTTCGCCAAAAAGACACAGTTGATGCCTGATAATTTTGAATATGATTTACTTGTCTCGACTATAGATTCACTTTCTTCTCCATACGTAAAGGGAAATCAGGCAATTTTTACTGCGGACAAAAATGCCCGTCATGTAGGAATTGCTTTTGATTTTGAAAACTATAGAATTATTCACTCATTCCAGAAACGTACAATTCAGGATTTTGATTTTAAGACAGTTGATGCACTTTACTTTTATATTCTTGATTTGCCAAAAGATGTTCAGGAAATCAATTACAGACTTGTAGTAGACGGACTATGGACAACAGACCCGTTGAATTCTCAAACAACATATAATGAACAGGAAGGAATTGTTCTTTCTTACCTTGATGCCAGTCGTGAAATACCACCGGCAACTGAACAACTGGACAACAATGTAGTTCACTTTGTATATAAAGGCAGCAGAGGTCAGCAAATAAGAATTGGCGGAAACTTTACAAACTGGGACAGCTGGATTTACACAATGAATGAAGTTCAACCTGGGCTTTACACATTAGACTTGCCATTGCCACCAGGAAGATACGAATATGCTTATTACAACGGAATGAGCACTCTTCCGGATGTAACAAACCCAACAAGATGTTACACCACAGACGGAAGAATTGCTTCACTCCTGATTGTAAAATAAAATTAAACGAGATTATCCCCTCACGGACAGAATCTAAATTTAACCAATAAAAATACTACCAGTCAGTCATAGACTGCCAAAACCGCTAGCTAGCGTCACTACACACGCAGTCCGGCAAGGAAACTATCTTTCCGTCCTGCGAGTGTTTTCGTCAGTCTCTGCCTTCCTTCCCGTATTTTTATAAACTTAATTATTTACTGTCCGTAGAGGGATATTTCCGAAATTAAATATACTGAGAAACTTCTTTGTGAATAACCATTTTGGTTTTAACACCAACAATATATGTGCCAAAAATATTTGTAAGCACATCAATTCCTGCTGCGAAACAACAGATAATGGGGAAAGCATTTTTTAACAGAAGGTATCCCTGTTCAAAACCCCGGCCGTACATTGCACAAATCATTGTAAGAGCCGCAAAAGGTCCGGCAACAGGATAATTTCCAAGAACAAACGAAAGAAGAAAGCTTACAGCTGCAATCCATAGGGCGTCACCAAAACCAACACCAAGGCTGGAATAAGATCTCATAATCAGAACAAAAGAAATACTTACAACCATGCCTGCACCACCACGGGCAAAAACATTTAGCAAAGTTGGAACTGTGGCATTAATTCTTCTGCGTATACCAAGGCTTTCTTTGCCACAGCGCATAACAAGCGGAAGAGCGGCATTTGAATCTCCACCAAAAAATGCAACAAAAAAAGCACAAAGTCCAGCATACAGAACATGGAAGGGATGCAGATCGTGGCAGAGGAAACGTAAAATCAATATGTATGCAATAATTACAATTATGGTATCAACTGCAAGAAGGATAATAAGATTTCCGAACATTCCTGATTTTAAAGCACTCATTAATTCAATTGTCCATTTACAACTGACTGCAATCATTCCAACTTCAATAATTTCTGTAATAAAACTCATTACGTTGTAGAATACTTTGCTAAGAGAGTCAAACAAACCTATGGCCTGCTTACTTGCAACTTTATCGCTAACGGCACCAGCTCCCGCAAGACCTGCAAAAATAAAAACAGGCAGAAGGAATGCACCATCAACAAGTGCTCCAAACCCACTTACAGGGAAAAGACTGACAATAAGCTGTTTTAAATCAACACCAGGAGTTTCACTCAACTTTTCTACTGTAATTGGAATGCGTGGAAGCTTTACAATAAGTGCACTTAACAAACCAAGAAGAACAAGTCCCGAAGTTGAACAAACAATTACACCAACAGTCCACAATGCAGTTCTACCCATCATGCGTTCATCACGAAGTTTAAAAAATGATGACGAAATTCCAAAAAACAAAACTGGCAGTAAACTAAAGCGTATAAATCTTAAAGCGATATCTGCAATAAACGAAACAGATTCAACTGCTTTAGTTCCCATCAATGGAACCAAAAAAGCAAGACCAATACCAACTACCAGACCGATTAAATATTTTAGCCAAAGTTTCATGCTGATATTATACAAAATTTTCTAGATTTGTGATATACTCTATAGATATGAATAATTCAGTTTTAATTGCCGGTAAAGATATGCCCGCCGGTGGAAAATTTGCAGATGGTTTTGTAAGAGGCGGCAGAACAGTTTTAATTACAGGAACAGATATTTCGGAAGATCAGGAAATTCAGTCCAATCAGGATTTTGAAACATTCCAGTGGAATCGTGCATCTTCTATTTCTACAAGAGCACTGGTTTTAAAAGCAGAAAGCCAGGACCAGTCCATGACAGAAGCTGTCCTTTATTTTGATGAAGAATATTTTGCTTCTATTGCAGAAAAAATGGATATGAGTGAATGTTCAAAAACTGCCGACCAGTTGATTCTTGGTTACCAGCAGCTTACACTTGAACTTTTAAACAGATTCGAAAAACGTTTTGCCAGCATTTCAAGCACTCCAGGTAAACTTGTATTTATTATTAAAGAAGGACCAAATATGGCAGACGCAATCAGATCCCCTGTTCTTAAAAACGGAACCTCTCACATTGCAGGCCCTCTTATTGCAGCAGCAGCATCGGCATTTACAAGTTTTGCAGAAAACATTGCGGCAAGTTACGGAGACAGTGATTTTGTAAATATAATACTTGTCCGGGGAGACGACCACAATGAAGTTTCCAAATCTGATGACCAGCTATCATATTGGCTTTCCAGTTATTTGAATGAAGTTGATACTCTAAAATCAAAACTGGCTGCAAAAAAATCAATCAACTGGATAAAACCAGGATCAAAAGGTCCGTCAGCCGGGCTCTTCAGATAAGTTGATTTTAAGTTGAATTCACATTGGCCGGAGGAACTTTTATGAATTTTGCAGAAATTTTAAACTCAAATTTTACATTAGAATGTATATTCAAAATTCTTTTAAGCTTCCTGATTGGTGTTATTCTGGGAATTGAACGTCGTTCCCGCCAGCATATAGTTGGAATGAGAACCTTGATTTTAATTTCCGTTTCTTCAACTTTACTCAGCATTCTTTCTATTGAAGTAATAAAAAACTACGGAGATGGAACTCTTGGTGACCCTTCCAGAATTATTTCCTGTGTTGCAAGTGGAATTGGTTTTTTAGGCGGTGGAGCAATCTTACGCCAGGGATTGAATATAAAAGGTTTAACAAGTGCCGCAATCATCTGGGCTGTAGCAGCTATTGGTCTTGCTAACGGTGCCGGACTTTACATCCCTGCATTGATTACTTTTACGTTTATATTTCTTTCTCTGGTGGGATTCGAAAAACTGGAAGCCAGACTGTTCCCTGCTAACCAAAGCAAAGTAATTCAACTTGTTTACGAAAATAACAATATCGATTTGAATAACATAAAAGAAATAATTCAAAAGCGGGGGCTTGTTGTAAAAGATTTAAACTTAAGCCGTATTATGGCAACCGGGCAGACAATTCTCAGATATCAAATAAAAAGTCCCCATGACTGTGATTTCATGGCTCTTGCAGAAGACCTGAAACAAGGCGGGGACCTTTCTGAATTTTCTGTTACTGAATAATATGTATTTCTCTAATCAAGCAAAAGGTCGTTTTCTTTAATCCAGCCGATTTTTCTAAAAAGCAAACCTAATGCCCAGCAGAGAACAGCCGGTAAAACAATACAAACAAGAATCATTCCAAGCCAGTCAACAAAACCAGCACCAGAAGCACCTTCTTTGTACCATCCGGAAATAACTCCAATTGGTCCTACAAGTCCGCAGGTTCCCATTCCACTTGAAACTGGAGCACCATTCATTTCCATTTTAAACAGACAGGTAGAAATTGGGCCGGTAATTGCACTGGTAATAATTGCTGGCAGCCAGATTTTTGGATTTTTAATAATGTTGGGCATCTGAAGCATACTTGTTCCCAATCCCTGGCTAACAATTCCGCCCCATTTGTTTTCTCTAAAACTTAGCACTGCAAAACCAACCATCTGGGCACAGCATCCAGCAACCGCAGCACCACCTGCAAGACCAGTTAATCCAAGTGCCGCACAAATTGCAGCGCTACTGATTGGAAGTGTAAGAACAATACCAACCACAACACTAACAATAATACCCATAATAAAGGGCTGGAGATTTGTTGCCCACATAATCACATTTCCGATTGAAGAAGCGGCAAGACCAATCCATTTTGCAAAAAGCACAGCCAGTAAAGCACCAGTCAAAATTGTTACAATGGGAGTAACAAGGATATCAACTTTTGTTTTTTTACTTACAAGCATTCCAACTTCTGAAGCAACAGTTGCAATTACAAAAACAGCAAGAGGTCCCCCGGCACCACCAAGAACATTTGTACATGAACCAACAGTGGCCAGTGAAAAAATCACCAATGGATGAGCACCTAAAGCAAGACCAATTGCTACAGCCATTGCTGCACCAACAACATGAGCATCGCTGCAGAAAGAACCAGCATCTACAAGAAACTGGAAAGCTGGATTCACATTAATTCTAAGAAGCTGCTGCCCCAGAGTTTTGATAATTGTCCCAGTTAGAAGGGATGCAAACAAACCTTGAGCCATACCGCCCATTGCATCAATAAAATATCGTTTTACAATCTTGTTCATATGACAGTTATAATAAAATTGAATATTTTTTTCAATATAAATTAAATTTTATTTTCTGAGTTTTTTTATTCGTCTAAAGCGGGCAATTGGCAGTTCCAGTTCGGATTCATCGGGAACAGTTAATATTTTTAATCTGGCATTATCTGTCTTGTTGATTATTGCAACTGGTTTTGCCACGATTAATCCTTTTACACCAGACACATCAATTTCTACCAGATTACCACTGGAAATAGCATTTTCTGCAACGTGAATTTTTCCAATGTAATCCATTCCAGTTGCTTCGATTTTTTCAAAATGAACACTTGCAGGCACCAGCTGATCTTTTGAAAGAACGACTTTCTTTTCTATCCGTTCAAGCAACCCTTCATTCTGCTCTACAGAAAGATTCATTTTCTTTAAATCATCTTTGAGCTTGCAAATTATGGAATCGTCATAAATACATTCCGGCTGTTCCAGAGGAATTTCTACCAATCCAGAAACCCCATAAATTTTGCCAAAATTTCCAGGCAAGTCAGAAGTAAAATTCTGTCTGATGTTTCCACTGCAATCAAGGGAACACTTCTGCAAAATTGATTTAGCCTCATCGTCATTTTCAAAATCAACAAGATAAATTCCAGGTGCAAGAGTTTCAATAATGTGCCTTGTAAACGAAGGATTATTTTCTGCAATCAACTGCTTTTCTTTATTCAACTTAAGAACATAACCTTTGTACAACGAAGCAGAATTATAATTTGAATACCAGTCTTCAAGGCTAACAACTATACTTTGAGGCAATTCATAATAAGAATATTTGCTTAAAAGTGATTGAATCTGTTCTGCGCTTATTCCCCGGGCAAAACAAATATTCGCACTTTTGCGGCTGATTAAATAAGTTGCGGCATTGTCGTAGCGGACAATTTCCATTGGTTTTGTTACTTCAAACAATTCTGCAAGATTCAAACCGGGCATCATTGTTACTTCAAAACCGCTGTCCATGCTCAACACTTTTTTTGATTCATCTGCAAGTTCAAAACTCTGGCAGTTCCAGATAAATTTTTTTGTACCAGTTGATTTTTTTACCTGTTGAAGCAATCCCAAAACAACGGCACATTGAATCCCGATTTCTACCGCATCAAACTGAACAGGCTCTGGGTTTTCATTTTCCCGAGCTGCCTGCAAAAGACTTGCAAACCGGGAAATTCCGCCAGCAGAAAAATTCCCCGCTTCTGATTTTTTTTCTTTTACTACAAGACTTAAACGCTGAATATTCTGCAAGCTTAATCCTGAATCAGGAATATTTTTTATTGTATCCAAAAATAATTCCGCATTTTCCTGAATTGTTTTAGGCAGAAAATGTCCCGCTGCAGCAACACATAAATATGCACAGACAGTTTCAAAATCAAGATTAAACAAGGATTTTAATTTTTGAAAATTCAGAGAATTGCCTTTCTGATTCTGAACAATTATTCCCAGATTGCATAAACTTTTAATTAAATATTCAAATTTTAAAATCTCATTTTTATCTTCAATGTGGAACCCAAAAATTTCTGCAAGATCTGTTACAGCTTTTTTCTTTAACTCTCCATCGTTTTTTAAAATGTTGTCGGAATTTTTTAAGTAACACAAAAAGGCAGCCAGTAATCCTGGAGTAAAATTTGTTTCACAAGGAGCCACATTCAGTTCATGGTCAAAATCACCATCGTTGTCAAAAGCTTCTGGAAAAAGATATGAGATGCTTAACAAGGGAATCAATTTTTCTTCCAGCATTGGATTTAACAGCAGCCGTGAATTTTTATCCGAACTTTCTTTGTAAATCAACAGCCGTTCTTCCAGATTTAAAATTTTTTCATAAAGAGTAGCATAGTAATATTTTGACTTGAACAGTGAATTTAATTTTAAAATTGTTGGGTTGTTCAAAAAATAAACGGCACTTAACAATTCCAAATCGCTTTTATCAAGGAGTTTTAAAATTACAGTTGAATGAGCTTCGTTTCCAACAAAACTGCACAACTGTTCAACTAGACGCTGTTTATTAAAAGGAGTTTTTATTTCTCCAAGATACATTCTCAAGATTTCATAAAACAACTGATCCGGCAGTCTTGCAATTGATTCCTGCCATTGAAAAATTTTCTGGGATTTTGAACTTATTGCCATCAACTTCCTCAACAAATTTGTAAGGTTTCATCTAATTCATTAAAGCTGTTCTGATCAACATAACGAATTATTCTATATGCGTAACCCTGTTCTGCAAGAAATTTTTGTCTGTTACTGCCAAATTCCTCTTCTACAGTATTACGTGTTATTAATGTAAAAAATCTTGAAGTCCTTTCCTTAGGTCTCAATATTCTACCTAATCGCTGAGCCTCTTCCTGGCGGCTTCCAAATGTTCCGCTTACTTGAATTGCAATGCTGGCATCCGGCAAATCAATAGCAAAGTTTGCAATTTTACTTACGATAAGCACATGAATTTTTCCCTGCCGGAATTCATTGTAAATAATATCACGTTCCTTGTTTGGAACTTTACCAGTTAAAATCGGAGCATTCAATTCTTTTGCCAGAACATCAAGCTGACTCAAGTATTGACCTATTACAAGAATTTTATCTTCCGGATATTTATTTATTATTTCTTTTACAATTTGAATTTTATTTTTATTTTCACTGGCCACACGATGTTTTTCCCGAGCATTAGAAACTGCATATTTAAGCTGAACATCTTCCGGCAAATCCAGTCTCACTTCAACACATTCCGCTTTTGCAATCCATCCGCTGTGTTCCAGTTCTTTCCAGGGAACATCATAACGTTTTGGCCCAACAAGAGAAAAAACATGACCCTCGCATCCATCTTCCCTAACTAATGTTGCAGTCAACCCAACACGTCTTACAGCCTGCAATTCAGCGGCAACTCTAAAAACTGGAGCAGGAAGCATGTGAACTTCATCGTAAATAATTAAACCCCAGGAATTTTTTCTAAACAAATCAAAATGAGGATAAGGACCTTCTTTGTCTGGACGCCATGTTAAAACCTGATAAGTTGCAACTGTAACCGGTTTTATTTCTTTATTTTCGCCGGTATATTCCGCAATCTGATCTTTTGTTAAATTTGTTTTATCAAGAAGTTCATCTATCCACTGGTGAACTGCACTAATATTTGTTGTAACAATTAAAGTGTTGGTTTTTAGCAGACTCATCACTTCCATTCCAACGATTGTTTTTCCTGAACCACAAGGAAGAACGATTGTGCCAAATCCAGTTCCAGGGCCTTTATCGCCAACAAGATTTTGAGCAGCTTCTACCTGATAATTTCTAACGTTGAATTCTTTTCCTTTTAAAGTTGAATTTCTAAGTTGAATTTCCAGCGGTTCACCATCACGCAAAGGAACTTGATCTTTTACCGGCCATCCAATCTGGAGAAGATTCTGCTTAACTGTACCACGATCTACAAGGTTTAAATCAAAATAATATCTGGCATCATTTAAAGGATCAACTCCCCTGGGAACAAGATATTTTTTTGCAACAGGATTCTTTTCTATTTCTTTATATACAATTGGTGAAGTACAAACAAGGTGCAAAGTATTCTCATCTTCCCCAGGATAAAGAATCAACTTTCCAAATCTACCGGCAGTTTCTTCTATCCAAATCAACACACTTTGGGGCACTTCATAACGGGCGAATTTTTTTAAAACTTCAACTGCATTTTTCCAGGTAAATCCCGCACTTTCGGCATTCCACAAACTTAATGGAGTTAATTTATAAGTATGAAGATGTTCCGGACTTTTTTCCAGTTCTGCAAAAGGAATCAGCGCTGTTTTACATTCATCGGCTCCAGGAGCATGAACATCTAAAAGCAATGTTCTGTCTGACTGAACAATAAGAGGCTGCATAAATGGATTAAAGTTCTGCTGCTGATTATTTACCATAATGTTTTAGTATAATACAAAAACTTGTTTTCGTCACAATTATTGGAAAAGTTTTTAAAACTTTTATTCTTTTGGCTCAAAATTAAAAAAATTCTTCTATATTTATAGTGAGGTCAGATTATTCACACAAAACCAAGTTGAATTTCCAGACCAACTTTTAAATTAAGGATTGAATTATGAAATGTATTTTTAAACTAATTGAATCATTTAAAAACAAATTTATGTTGATTTTTTTCTGTCTAACCTGCAGCTTTATTTCTTGTGCCAATGAAAACAGTTTTCCAGACAGCCAGAATGAATTAAAAATTGCCCAATGGAATGTGCAGACCTTTTTTGACAGCACAACTACCGGCAACGAATACAAAGAATTTACAAAAACAAAATACTGGAACAGAGAAAATTATATTGTAAGATTACAAAGGCTTGCAGAAGTAATTAAACAAATTGATGCCGACGTTTTTATTATGGAAGAAATAGAAAACAAAGGTGTCCTTTTTGACATAAATAATTTTCTTGCCGGCCAGTGGAATTTAAAGAAATCCTACAAATACGGAGCCTTTGCCAAAGCTCCCAAAAGTTCTATTGGAATAGGAATTATAAGCCGTTATCCTCTTAGCCAATTAAAAATTCACAGTCTGGGAATTTTTACAGAAAAAACAGAAATGCCATTAATGAGGCCGCTGGTAGAAATTAATGTAAACAAGAATTCAAGCCAGCTTACACTTCTTTTAAACCATTGGAAAAGTAAATCCGGTAAATCCGATAAATCCGATGAAGAAGAAGAAAGTCAGGTCTGGAGAAATTGGCAGGAAGATCTTCTTGCTTACAAAATCAATTCTTTATTAAAAGAAAACAAAAACATTTTATGCGCCGGTGATTTTAACAAAAACCTCATTGAATTTACTCATTCTTCTTCTAAAGAAAACGGCATTATCATTCTTGCACCTTTTTCGCAATATTCTGCAGAAGTAAAAAATCTCTGGTATCAGGATAATATTCTTATTGAACCGGGAAGTTATTATTTTAACGAGCAGTGGGAACGAATTGACCACTTTTTTACAGCCGGTAATTTTATTGCCCAACAATTCAAAGTAGAAACAGAAGGTCCCTGGTGCGATTTCCAGACAAAAATTCCAGAAGGTTACACCCTTTGGACAAACAAGGGCTACAGCGACCACCTTCCCCTGAGCTGCATTGTTAGATTTTAGTTTTTTCTACAACAAAAAGATATTCTTTTACATAAATGCTGCGGCCTTTTAAATTACGGCTACCACGGAATGTATTGTATTCTTTTTCCAGCACATGAACGGAGCCCACTTGTTCCAAAAGTTCAATCATCTGTTCTTTTGGAATAAAGCCTTCATTGTTAAAGCTTATGAGAAGGAATTTTGCTTTAACATTTTTAACAAGAGTCAGTAATGTATCATAAATAAATTTTCGCTTGTTATATTGAGAACGGTTCCAGCCTTTTGGGATTCCACTTACACGGCTCATATTCTCTTGATCCGGCCATTGATTCTTTGCAATTAAGTTGAGCATAAAATAATTTGACCCGTAAGGATGCTGATTATATGGAGGATCAATATATGCTAAATCTGCAACAGGGCTCTGGTCTGAACAAACAAGTTCATTGGCTTCACAACAGAATACTTTATGATGGCAACTAAAATTACTAAAAACAGGAAGAGGTAAATTGATTTCTCCATTAATCCTGGAAAGAGCATTTTCTGCGCTGCCCCCAAATTTGCCAAGACCACTTTTCTTGTCTTTATAAAAACCTTTAAAAACGCCGCTTGTATTTGCATGAACAGAACATTCGCTTAATAAAGGTGCAAGAAAAAATTTCTGCATATTTTCAGGAACTTTTTTATCAATCAACTGGCGCACATAATCAATATATCTTGCATTTCTATTTGTATAAAAACAGCGCTCGCCTTCCTGAATATTCAACGTATCTTTTGGTGCGTAAAATTTTTCTACAAAACCGCCGCAGCTTTTTCCCTCATCCACAAATATCTGAGCTTCTTTTGTAATATCAGAATGAAGGGAGCAAATCTTCCTGTAATTAACATCACTCTGATTAGAAAGATAACAATCACTTATAAGGCTGGCATAATACTCCATGTCGTTGGCATACACAAAACTTGAATGCTGTTTTAAATAACGCCCAACAATGCCACTGCCGCTGAATACGTCAAAAGTAACAAGTTTATCTTTGTGCAGTTTATTTTTAACATATTCAACTCCAGTGCCAATAAAATCCAAAAGTGCCCGCTTATTGCCAATATAAGTAACAAGCTGCTCAGTGAGAAATTCATTTTTTTCCTGGATTGTAGAAGTTGATTTTTGCGAATTCATTTTTCAAATTTAAAAAACCGCAAGAATTTTTTAAACCCCTGCGGCTTTTGGAATTTAATTCATTTTAGAATCAAAAACTATTTTTCGATTAAAATCTATTGCGTATCTTCCAGGCTGCTTACCAAAATAGTAGCAAGAATCTTTTTCCAGCTCATGTTCTTAAAGAGCTCCGTAATGTCTGTAGAAACCTTGTAATTGTTACTTGCCTTAAGACAATATGGAACTGCTGTTTCGCCTTTATTCCACATCTTCTGATAAAGTTCAATTGCCAACCATGTTGTATCATTAATTACAAGAGAATCAAGGAATGATTTTTGAGATTCTTCTTCACCGCCAACGCTCTCTATTATTGTATCAACTATCGTTCCTTTTGGAAAATTCTTAAACAGAACTTTCTTTCCAACAGCAGCCTCAACAAGATCAGAACCAGATGTTACTTCTACAAAAATGTTAAGACCAGCTTTGATTGCATCTTTTGCGTTTACAGGTTCTTCATCACCTTTTGCAATAAAATCAACAAGTTTAGTATCACTTTTGTAGCCGTCATTGTCTGTGTAGTAGAAATACGCTGTAATATTCTGATCCTGAATTTTGTAGTTTTTTTCAATCCAAACATCTTTATCACATACTTCACCCACTCCGTCACATGAAGTGAGAGCCAAACCACAGATTGCAACAACAGCTGCCATCATAATAGACATAAATTTTTTCATTTTACTTTCTCCTTAAAAATGTAAAATTCATTTATATTTGAACCTTATAAGAGGCATCAAATCAAATTATTTTGCTGTTTTTGCAGTAATTTCTGCCAGTTTCTGCAAACCCATTGCTTTCTGTTCTTCTGCAACCTGCTTCATTTTTTTCTGAACTGCAGGAATGTCATTTACCATAAGGATTGGCTGCAAAGTTGCATCCAATGTATCCCGCCACAAAGAACCTTCTGGGTCTACTGTATTGCGTTCAAGAATTGTCATCTTAATTGGAATGTGAACATATTTGTCGTGAACAAGACCAACAACAATTTTTGTTTTTCCAGCCATTGCCGCATGAACCGCATTATTTCCGAGACGTTCACAGTAAACGCTATCATTTGCATTTGTAACTGCTGCACGAACTTCGTAACTTGGATCAATATATTTAAGATTAATGTGAATTTTCTTTTCAGCAAAATAAGCATTGATTTTATCACGGAGGAAAACACCAATGTCTGCAAGCTTTTTATTTCCGCTGGCATCTGTCTGACCAGTTGCATCAAGTAGTTCCTGTCCAGCACCTTCTGCAACAACGATAACTGCGTGACCTCTGTTTTCAAGACGTTTTTCCAAATGAGCTAAAAGTCCGTTTTCGCCTTCAAGTTCAAATGGCACTTCTGGAATAAGACAGAAATTTGTTTCGTGACTTGCCAACGCTGTACCGGCTGCAATAAATCCACTTTCCCGGCCCATAAGCTTTACAAGACCAATACCGTTAATCTGTGAGTGAGCTTCCATATGAACAGAATTTACTGCCTGTGTTGCTTTCTGAACTGCTGTTTCATAACCAAAAGAACGGTCAATAAATTTAAAATCATTATCAACAGTTTTTGGAATACCAACTACTGCAATTTTAAGACCACGCTTTTCGATTTCGTTGGCAATTGAAAGACCACCATGCTGTGTACCGTCACCACCAATTACAAAGAGCATGTTGATTCCCATTTTTACGATTGAATCAACAATTTCTGGAGTTCTGTTTCCACCACCGCGGCTTGTTCCCAATATTGTTCCACCAATTCTGTGGATTGTATCAACGTTGTCTGGGGTAAGTTCAACTGGTTCAAAACCATTTTCCGGAATAAATCCTTTGTAACCAAAACGAATTCCACGAATATCACGAACGCCGTAACGATTCCACAAACAGCGGACTACTGCTCGGATAACATCATTCAAGCCAGGGCACAATCCACCGCAAGTACAAATACCTGCATGAACTTCTTCCGGCTTAAAATAAATATATTCACGAGGACCTGCTTTTTCCATCAGATTACTGGAATCATCTGCAACAGGTTCACTGTCTGCATAAACATTTACACTTCTTCTAACAAAAGATGTATCTTTAACGTAGTTTGCCCGACAATCACCATACTGATTTGAAAGTTTTATTGGTGAAGGGATTTTACATTCCCCAAGATTTTCAACTGAAAAATCAAATTTAGGTGTCATATATTTTCCTCAGATTAATCAATAATATTTCTACAATTATATTGCCATTTTGACTATTTTTCAACTGTTATTTAATGGAAAATTTCGATTTTTAACCATAGATTTTACCGCTCCCCCTTTTACTTGAAAATATCTTTAATTTGCGTTAGATTATTTTTTAGTGGAGATTGATAAATATGAATTCTTTAAAAAAAACAGTTTCGGTACTTATTTTTACTTTAATTGCAACCACAGCTTTTTCTGCAGAAAATTCCAGCAAAAACTCCCCTCTTACTTTTGATTATTCCGCAGTTCAGAATTTCAACCAGAATTTTACCCAGGATTTTAACATCAACTTAACAACTTTTTCCGCCGATTCACTGGCAGATTCAATTTTTCAGATTATTTTTGACCTTGCAACAGAAATGTGGCAGAATCTTTTGATGGAAACAAGATTTGCCAATTACCCATACCAGAATGACGGTAAATACATTAGTTTTTCTTCCGACTCTGAATGCACACGAATTTCCAGATGGTCAATTTCTACTGAATTTGGGTCAATTGCAAACTTCTGCTACACAAATACTTCAACTTTTGAAGGAATGCTGGTATGTATAGGACCTTTTGTTCAGAACACAATTCTTAAAGACAACAGCCTGATGACTGGTTTTGTTGATTTAGGAGGTCAGCTGGCAATTGTTCACCTTAATCCAGTATGTCTTTATGTATTTGCGGCAGTTAATATTCCTTATTCCATGGATGATTCAAACATGAAAGTTTCTAATGCAAACGGTACAACAGTAGGAGCTTCCCTTAAATCTTACTTCAAAAAACCATTTATTCTTGAAGGCAGAATTTCTTATACATCATACAATGAATCTGACTATCTTTTTGGAGACGCATCACTGGGCTATATGCTGATTAACAGAGTTGAACTTTACGGCGGATGGAAAATGATTGGCCGCAAAGACACAACCGTTGCAGAAAATTACCAGAAATTCAATTTCTATCATGGATTTAAAGGCGGCTTAAGATTATATTTTTAAAAAAAAATTTGCCTTTAAACAAATTTTTCAGTATCTTATAGGTGATTGAAAGATTCGGTTTTGCAACTGATTCAATCAATCACTTTTAAAAATTTAAATTATTATTAGGAGAAATAAAAAATGGCTAAACAGTTGATTTACAGTGAAGAAGCCCGCAAAAAGATGCTCAGCGGTGTTGAACAGATTGCAAAGGCAGTAAAAGTTACTCTTGGTCCTTGTGGACGCCTTGTTATGCTGGACAAAAAATATGGTGCACCTACAATCACAAAAGATGGTGTTAGTGTTGCAAAAGAAATTGAACTTAAAGATCCCTATGAAAACATGGGTGCACAGCTTGTTCGCGAAGTTTCAAGCAAAACAAATGATGTTGCAGGTGACGGTACAACTACAGCTACTGTTCTTGCTTATGCAATTGTTCGGGAAGGGCTTAAAGCAGTTAGTGCCGGTATGACTCCAATTGAAATCAAACGCGGTATTGATAAAGCTACAGCACAGGCAGTTGAAATCATCAAGAAAAACAGCCGTGCAGTTAAAGGCAACGAAGATATTACACATGTTGCAACAATTTCTGCAAACAATGATCCTGAAATCGGTAAAATTCTTGCAGATGCTATCGAAAAGGTTGGCAAAGATGGTGTTATTACAGTTGAAGAATCAAAAAACATGGATACAACGGTAAAAACAGTAGAAGGTATGCAGTTTGACCGGGGATACATCTCTTCTTACTTTGCAACTGACCGTGAAAGAATGGTTTGTGATTACAGCGATGCATTCGTTCTTATTTATGACAAGAAAATTTCAACAATGAAAGATATTTTGCCAGTTCTTGAAAAGGTTGCTCAGTCAGGAAAACCTCTTCTTATCATCTGTGAAGACATGGACGGTGAAGCTCTTGCAACACTTGTAGTAAACAGCCTCCGTGGAACTCTCAAATGTGCCGCAGTTAAAGCACCTGGTTTTGGTGACAGAAGAAAAGAAATGCTCCAGGACATTGCAATCCTCACTGGCGGAAAAGTAATTACAGAAGATCTGGGACTTAAGCTTGAAACAACAGAACTTTCTGACCTTGGTCGTGCAAAGAGCATAAAAATCGACAAAGACAACACAACAATTGTTGACGGTGCCGGTAACAAGGACGAAATTGCAGACAGAGTAAATCAGATTAAAAACCAGATTGAACAAACAACAAGCGATTACGACAAAGAAAAACTCAAGGAACGTCTTGCAAAACTTTCTGGCGGTGTTGCAGTTATTGAAATCGGTGCAATTACAGAAACAGAAATGAAGGAAAAGAAATTCCGCGTAGAAGATACACTTGCTGCTACACGTGCTGCTCTTGAAGAAGGAATTGTTTGCGGTGGTGGACTTGCACTTATCGAAGCTGTAAAAGGCCTGGATGAAGAAAAAGCAAATCTTAACGGCGACGAAAAAGTTGGTTTTGCAATCATCAAGCGTGCTCTTGAAGAACCAATCCGCCAGATTGCAGACAATGCAGGTGTAGACGGAAGCGTTATTGCAGACAAAGCAAAGAACGGAAAAGCAGGAATCGGATACAACGCTGCCAAAGGTGAATGGGTAGACATGATGGCTGCTGGTATTATTGACCCTGCAAAAGTTACCCGCTGTGCACTCCAGAATGCAGCTAGTGTTGCAGGTATGCTTCTTACAACAGAATGTGCAATTACAGACATTCCTGAACCACCAGCACCACCAGCTCCAGCACCAGACATGGGCGGAATGTATTAATAAAAAAAATGATCCCGAACACCAGTTCGGGATTTTTTTTACCATCGTCATCCTGAATTTTACCATCATCATCCTGAACTTTACCGCCGTCATCCTGAACATGATTCAGGATCTCTTAGTTGCAGAATGAGATTCCGGATCAGGTCCGGAATGACGATGCGGGGGGTTCCGGATCAGGTCCGGAATGACGGTGCACGCTGTGTCATCCTGAACTCGATTCAGGATCTCTAGTTGCAGAATGAGATTCCGGATCAGGTCCGGAATGACGGTGCGGGGGGGGCCGGATCAGGTCCGGAATGACGGTGCGGGGGATTCCGGATCAAGTCCGGAATGACACACTTTTTGCGCCTCCCCGTCTGAACATTTCCGCAATTCCCCGCCTTCCTTCCGTTTTTCATAACATTTGGTCACTGTCTTTTAATTTTGCTAAAAAATTTAATCGTTGCAAGAAGCATAACAATTCTATTTATGTGAAACAATTACTTCTGATTTTTCCACATCATCTGTTATTGTCATATCGTAAATCAATTTTATAACTGAATCAGAATCTGTAACCTGAAAACTTTTACCTTCATAGCAAATTTCTACTGCATCATTTTTCCAGTTTACAGTACCAAGGTTATTTTTTGCAGCCTTAATTTTAGATAACACTCCAGTTTCTTCATCCATAACACTAATAAAATCAGTATCAAACCCAGCAAATTTAATATTATCTATGTTGATAACATGAGAAAGCTTTGGAGTTACACACAATCCAAGTGACACATCAAAATTATAATTTACAGTCTCTCCAGCAGCGATTGAAACATTTTCTAAACTTTCAATTTTTTCGCAATAACTTTCAGATATATCATCATAAATCACAAAAGTTTCTGCCCCAACATTTTTTTCACTGGCACTTTCATTGGTTATTTTCAATTCCACGGAATACGAATAACCCGATTCCTGAATTGGATTTTTATCTACGCAACTTGAAATTGCAAGAGTGAACAGAATGAAAGTTGTAACATATTTAATTTGTTTCATACTTTTCACCACCTTAATACATTTTATTAATCATTTCAAAATCATTATTTGAAGGAACTTTATTTAATCTTGTCCTACTCAAACCACCATTTTGATATATTTTATCTTGTTTAACGGTCAAGCCAGAATATAGCATAATCGAATCAAAATCAAAACTGTCCGATTGTGTACTATAAGTGCTTTCCCAAAAAGCTGGATAAGTAAGCGTTATTCTCCATGAACCTACTTTTACAGTTCTTGTTTCCCAACGCCAGCCTGAAATTGTTTTTGGAATAATACCATAATTTACTGAATCTTTTAATTGTTCCTCTGATACTTCAATCCAATCATCTCGATCATATCTAGTATGTTCATGTTCCAAACCAAGAGCATGTCCCAATTCGTGCAATGGAGTTCTTTCATATTGAGAAGATGACAATGTTTCAGAAAGATTAAAAGCTTGATTTCCACCAATACAACCAACATAGGAATTTCCTGCAATTCCCGGATCTAATTTAGCAGTATTGAAATTAACACAACCTGTCACTTTGATTGCTAAAGTAAAATCATTCCATCCAGTTGACTCATATTCACTAAATGTAACATTTGTATTATCAGACCATACTTTCATAGCATCTTCAATAAGTCCCTTATGAAAATCTGTAACTGACCCCCATTTATAATAAACAATACTATTTGGCCACAATGGTGTAGATTTTTTAATGACAGCTCTACTACTTGTTTCTTCATGAAAAATTTTATTCATATCATTTTCAATCGAAGATAAAACTGATTCTATACTTTTACCATTTGCAATTTCATTTAAAATCGCAGTGGTCATAATTCCACGAATCGAATCAAATGGAACTTCTGCATCATCACCAAAAAGATATCCAGTTTCTGAAACATTAATTCCTTCTACTTTTATCGCATCTGAATAATCTGGTGTAATTTTCAATAATTCTTCTTTAAATTCTTCAGAAATTAAATTCAATTCGTCTTCCAAAGAAATAATTGTTGATGTTGCAGAACGATTTCCTTCATCAACAGTTCTTGTTAACAAAGACAAATCTTCTGGTAATAATTCGCCTAAATCTACAAATTCAAGTCCACCAAACGCCTTTCGAGATAATTTTGGTTCTTCCACATAATTAAATACAGCTTTCGAAGCCTTCTCACAAGCTTTTATCTGAATATCAAATATGCTGCCTATAGTTTTTGAAGCTTCAGAAGTATAATTACTTTCTTCAAAATTAATACTTCTTTCCTGCGCTACTTCATTAATCTTAATTTGATTGTTACAACCAATTAATGTAATAAGAAATACACTACCGATAAATAATTTTTGATGACTTTTTTTCATTTTAACTCCTTTTAATTTTATATTAAAACTATATTAATGTTAATTTATAATAACTTCAATATAAAATCAATAAATAGGACAGTTATTAACAAATAATTATTTTTAAAGTTTTTTTAAGTTAATTATTTAAAAAAATTAAAGGTAATATTTATGTCTAAATATTACCTTTATAAAATACATTTTATTATACAATTTGAATTATCTTCTGAACATTTTGCTCAAATCACCCAGCTTGCTTAAATCTGGCATGCCGCCACCCATTCCACCGGCACCGCCACTCATCATCTGCTGCATAAGGTTTGCCTGCATTCCCTTGTTGCGGGTAAGTTTTTTCATGGTGAGCTTTGTTTTTTCAAAATTCTTAATAAGCTTGTTTACTTCCTGAACACTTGTTCCGCTGCCTTTTGCAATTCTTTTTCGACGGCTTGGGCCAATAATCAGGTGATTCATTCTTTCTTTCATTGTCATGCTAAGAATAATTGCTTCCTGATGTTTTGTATCTGCACCAGCCAGCTGCTCTTCGCTTATCTGCCCCGCAAGCCCAGGCATCATGTCTATAAGGCTTTTCATATTGCCCATTTTTTTTACACTCTGCATCTGTTCAAGCATATCCTGCAAAGTGTATTCGTTGCGGCTCATCTTTTTCTGAAGCTTTAATGCTTCTTCCTGATCAACTGTTTCCTGAGCTTTTTCTACAAGAGAAACAATATCACCCATGCCAAGAATACGGCTGGCAATTCGTTCCGGGTGGAAAGGTTCAAGATCTTCTGTTTTTTCACCAGTACCAATGTATAAAATTGGTTTACCTGTAATTGTTTTTAAAGAAAGTGCTGCACCACCACGAGCATCTGAATCAAACTTTGTAAGGATAACGCCAGTAAGTCCCAGCTGTTCATCAAAACTTTTTGCAATATCAACTGCATTCTGACCAGTCATGCTGTCTGCAACAAGAATTGTTTCTACCGGATCAACTGCTTTCTTTACTGCAACCAGTTCCTTCATCATGTCTTCATCAATCTGGAGACGACCGGCTGTATCTACAATAACTGTATCATTGCCATTTTTCTTTGCAAAATGAATTGCGTCTTTTGCAATACGAACTGCATCTTTTGTGCTTTCATCTTTGTAAACCGGCACCCCGATTTTTTCACCAAGAACACAAAGCTGTTCAATGGCGGCAGGTCTTACTAAGTCACAGGCAACTAAAAGTGGATTTCTTCCTTCTTTTTTAAGACGGGCTGCAAGTTTGTGAGCGGCTGTTGTTTTACCGGCACCCTGCAAACCAAGGAAAAGAATTACCGACTGTGTATCTGGTCCTTTAAGCTGCAAATCTGTTTTAGTATCTCCCAGCATTGCAACCATTTTGTCATAAATGATTTTTACAAACTGCTGACCAGGATCAACTGCTCTAAGAACTTTTTCGCCTTTTGCTTCTTCTATTGTGCTGTTTACAAATCTGCGGACAACTCTAAGGTTTACGTCTGCTTCCAGAAGAGCCATTTTTATCTGCTCAACTGTTTCTTCAATATTTTTTTCTGTAATTTTTCCTTTTCCAGTCATATTGCGGATAATTCCGGAGAAGGTATTTGTAAGCTTTTCTAACATGTATTTTTCCTTTTTTTAGTTGAATTTTTATTCAATTTATTTTTAAACTGCTGCCCTTGTTACAGCTTCTACTTATTCCCAGTTAGTTTCTACTATTAATTCTCTCATAAAATCCAAAGGTTTTATTTCTTTATTCAGAATTCTGTAAAGTCCGTCACAAATCTGTAATTTTAATCCCTTTTCTTCACAAATCTGATGAACATATTTACATGCAATTGCACCTTCCGGAAGATAACCAACAAGTTTTACATTTGCAATAAGATCATCAAGATTTTTAAAGCGGTCAAGCATATTTGTTTTAATAATATCCTGACCAAATCTTCTGTTGCGGCCATATTTACTTTTACAGGTTACGTCCAAATCACCTACGCCACTGATACTTGTAAATGTTTCTGCATGAGTTGCTCCCATTGCAAAACCAAGACGCTGAATTTCGTTAAGTCCTGCTGCCATCAAAAGACTTTCGCAATTATCACCAAAAAGGCTTGAAACTTCTGTAAGAGCATCCAAAGCACCGTAAACAACAGCAATAACATTTTTTGCAGCGGCACAAATCTGTACACCAACAATATCAAAGCTTGAATATGGCAATAATCCCGGAACCTTCATAAGTTCACGGAGACGAATTGAATTTCTTGGATTTTCACTGGCTGCAACAAGCCCTGTAACTTTTCCCATTGCTACTTCTTCTGCATGACTTGGACCTGCAATATAAACTGTCTGGTGGGCATAACATTCTGGAAGAGCAGATTCCATTGTTTCAAGAATCAACTTTGGACCATTTTCTGTTGGCACAAAACCTTTTGTAAGAGTTCCAACAACACTTGTTCCGTTCTGAATATTTGGCACATTCACAAACTGTTTAATTGTGCTGGCAAGATACAAAGAAGGGCTTCCCAGAATAATAAATTCTTTATCTGTTGCACATTCAATAATATCACCTGTTGCAGTAAGATTTTCATGCAGTTCAATACCTGGCAGGTAACGTATATTTTCATGGCTTTTATTGATTGATTCAACAACATCTGGCTCCATTGCCCAAACCTGAACTTCATTTCCACCTCTAGCCAAAGCTGTAGCAAATGCTGTACCCCAGGCACCTGCACCAATAACGCCAACTTTCTTTCCAGCCATATATTCATCCTCCAAAGAGTGTATCTTTAAAATATTTTCTGTATATTTTACCACGATATTCCAAAAAACTCCATAGTTTGATATAATCATTTCGATTTTAACACACAGAGGTTCAATTATGGTAAATTTATGGAAATCTGGTGCTTATCTGGAAAACGGTAAGCTTGTTGCAGAGGAAAAATTCAACTCATCTGTATCAAAAGACCAGGCTAAAATGAATACAATGGCTTATTCAATTTTGCAGAACCACAACACTTCAGGTGATGCAGATAAGTTAAAAATCAAGTTTGACAAAATCACTTCCCACGACATTACTTACGTTGGGATTATTCAGACAGCCCGTGCTTCTGGCCTGGAAAAATTTCCGATTCCATACGTTCTTACAAACTGCCACAACTCTTTGTGTGCTGTAGGCGGAACAATTAACGATGACGACCACATGTTTGGTCTTACTTGTGCTCAGAAATACGGCGGAATTTATGTTCCACCTCATCAGGCAGTTATTCACCAGTATGCCCGGGAAATGATGGCAGAATGCGGCGGAATGATTCTTGGTTCAGACAGCCACACTCGTTACGGTGCACTGGGAACAATGGCTATTGGAGAAGGCGGTGGAGAACTTGCAAAACAGCTTTTGGGCCGCACATACGATGTAAACATGCCTGGCGTAATTGCAATTTACTTGGACGGAGAAGTTCAGCCAGGTGTTGGACCACAAGACGTTGCCCTTGCAATTATCAAAGCGGTTTTTGACAACGGTTATGTTAAAAACAAAGTAATGGAATTTGTAGGCCCTGGAATCGAAAAACTTTCTGCAGAATTCAGAATCGGTGTTGATGTTATGACAACAGAAACAACTTGTCTTTCATCAATCTGGACAACAGATTCAAAAATTCAGGAATTCTATGCAATTCACGGAAGAGCTGACTGCTACAAGAAAATTGAACCTCAGGGTGTTGCTTACTACGACGGTGTTGTAGAAGTAAACCTTTCAAAAATCCAGCCAATGATTGCACTTCCTTTCCACCCAAGCAACGCTTACACAATCGACTTTGTAAACCAGAACCTTGGTGATGTTCTTAGAGAAACAGAAAAACGTGCAAAAGTAAGTTTTGGCGACAAAGTTAACTTCAACCTTACAGACAAAATCATCAACGGAAAACTTTATGTTGATCAGGGTGTTATTGCAGGTTGTGCTGGTGGTGGTTACGAAAACATTTGTGCCGCTGCAGACATTCTCAAAAACAAAAACACTGGTAACGATAAATTCTATCTTAGCGTTTATCCTGCATCAACTCCTGTATACATGGAGCTTATGAAGAACGGTGCCGCAGTTGAACTTATGAAAGCTGGTGCTATTGTTAAAACTGCATTCTGTGGTCCATGTTTTGGTGCTGGTGATACTCCTGCTAACGGTGCTCTTTCTATCCGCCATTCAACACGTAACTTCCCTAACCGCGAAGGTTCTAAGATTCAGAATGGTCAGCTTAGTTCTGTTGCTCTTATGGATGCCCGCTCAATTGCCGCTACAGCTGCAAACAAAGGATTCCTTACTCCAGCAACAGCATTCGATGCAGATTACTCAAACAAAAAATACTTCTTTGACAAAACAATTTACGAATCACGAGTTTACGATTCAAAAGGTGTTGCTCACCCAGAACAGAAAATCCAGTTTGGTCCAAACATTAAAGACTGGCCAAAAATGGAAGCTCTTGGAGAAAATCTTCTTGTTAAAGTTGTTTCAGAAATTCACGACCCAGTCACAACAACAGACGAACTGATTCCTTCTGGTGAAACATCAAGTTTCCGCTCAAATCCACTTGGTCTTGCTGAATTTACACTTAGCCGCAAAGATCCGGACTATGTTCCTAATGCAAAAGCTGTTAGAGATAAAACAGGAGATATTGCTTCTCAAATTAAAAACACAGAATGGGCTCTTAAAAATGCTGTTCCAGGATTCAAAAACCTTGGAGAATCAACAACAATTGGTTCTACAATTTATGCTGTAAAACCAGGTGATGGCAGTGCCCGTGAACAGGCTGCTTCATGCCAGAGAGTTCTTGGGGCTTCCGCAAACATTGCCTGCGAATATGCAACAAAACGCTACCGTTCAAACCTTATGAACTGGGGTATGCTTCCATTCCTTTACAAAGCTGGTG
>JAEDJS010000016.1 GCA_016296205.1 Treponema sp.
AAAATTGATTTCAGTGATGAAACACCAGAGCCTATTGAAAAATCATCTTTTGACTTTGAACCAATAATCAGTAAAACTCAGGAAGCAGATTCAATTACAGAAGATGCAGATGAAAAACAAGACCAAGCTGAACAACCAGAAATTAAGCTGGATAATGCAGTTCAGGAACAGGAAGAAATAACATACTCAGAAATCAACTCACCTAAAGAAAAAAATGCAATCCATGTGCTTCAGGATAAATTGAATTTCTCTAGTTCAAATTTGGAAGATATTTCACTTGTAAAAATCTGCATTAGAAATCTGGAAAATTATTCTATGTTTGAAGACCAGATTGAAGATTTAATATTCGAGGTATACAAAAACCGGGACTTGATATTTAAAACTAACACAGATGAATTTTCAATTATTGAACCAAATACAAATATAGACAGTTCTATAGAAACAGCAAACGAAATTTATCTTAAACTTAATGATTATATTGCAGAACAGCAGATTGATGTTCAAATTAATATTGGAATTACATCAAGAAGTGAACGAATAATAAGTGCAGAAAAATTTTCTAAAGAAGCAGAACAGGCATTGTTACATTCAATGCAGAACAAAGACAGCCCGATTATTGCTTACAGAATTGATGTTCAGAAATACAGAAATTATTTAAGTTCCGGCGAACTGTAATTTTTAGATTATTTATTTGCTTTTTCTGAAGTATCTTTTGTTTCAAATTTCTCCGGATTTTCCAGATAATCTGCAAGCTTAGACTGGATTTCTACAATGTTTTTATCAGCAGGAAATTTTTCTTTTAGAATATAAAAGTTTTTTTCTGCCAGTTCGTATTTGGAATCAGAAATAAGAAGTGCTGTATAATTAACAAGAACAGAAACATCTTCCGGATATTTTTCTGCAAGATTTTTGTAAAAAGCAATTGCTTTGTTTGTATCTCCACCCATGGCGTAAACATAAGCAAGGCTCATTTTTAAACTCAAATTATCTGGATCTTTGGCCACAAGAGATTCGTAAATTTTAGCCGCATTTGAATAATCTTTAGAAAGAGCATAGCATCTCCCAATTTTATAATTGCAGCTGTTGGCTATAGATTTATCATTCATGGCAAGTTTGTAATATTCAATAGCCTTATTGTAATTTTTTAAACCTTCATAACCTTGGGCAATGTTAAAATATTCAGCAGAAATATTTTTATAGACAACAGCTTTTTTTCCAGGAATAAAATAAGTTGACTGGCATGAAACCAGGAGAGAAAATGTTAAAACAAAAATTAAAACTGATAATTTAGTAAAAATATTTCTGCCTTTCATTGCTATTCCAGATAAAAATTAAAGTGCACCAAGAACAGTATTTTCTATTGTTCTAATCTGATTTTTATACAAGTGACATGTATTCAATCCATAATCAGCAATAAGTTGAATAATATTCCGTGGACTGTCATGGGTATCTTTACCATTAAGTCTATCTCCGGCATCACCAAGTCCTGGAAGAATATAAGCACTTTTGTTCATTACAGGATCCATCCAGAGTGTATAGCAAGTACAATTTTCAAGAGCCCGGGTAACTCTAAGACTTCCTTTAAGAGCAGAAATAACGTTAAAGAATTTAATACTTTTAGGTTTAATTCCCTGATCCTGCAAATATTTAACAACAGTAACAAGAGAGCCACCAGTAGCATTCATTGGATCTGCAAAAATTAAATCTTTACCATCAAGTTCTTCCAGGTTAAAGAATGAATTTTTAAGATTCAAAATATACTGCATATCGTTTTCTTTCTTTGTATCATCACGGGAAATCTTAAAAAGAGCAAATGGTGTAACATATCCATTTGATGAAAATTCTTCGATTTCCTTAGACATAATCATACTTGGAAGAAGTGCTCCCCTAAGCATAACACACATAACAGAGTTTTCGATTTTTGAATCAATATTGGGAATCTTGTGAACAGCATAATTCTGCACTGGATTTGTAACTGGTGTCTTTACAACAAGATGACCTTTTTTATCTGTCTTCTGATCAGTAAAAGCAAGTCTAAAAAGCATTTCGTATGCTCTCTGACTGTAATAAACAAATTCATCATGGTCTGTATTAACATCCCGAAGTTTTGCAATTACACGGCTTGCTTCGGCCTGAGCTCCAACTTCACTTTCAAAAGAAAAAACTTTGATATTAGGGTTCTTTGCACAGATTTCCTGCATTTTATGCCCCATGTCATTGAAACCTTCTATAATTTTTTCTTCATTTTTTGGTTCCATGTACGTCATTGTGTTATCGTACATTTCTTCCAGAGCTTTAAGATCTGCATTATCTTCTGCTGTAAGGTAGCCGTCCAAATCTTCTGCTTTAAGAATTATTTTATCTGTATACTTCATCTTTACCTCCAATTTTTTATTCATCTTTAATAACAAAATGCTTAGTTTTGTAATTTTGTCTGTTAAACAAATCCATAATCTGTTTTTCGCTAACAGGAATTCCTTTTACCATAATTGTATTTTGATTTGTCTGATATGCCGAAGCACCCATCATTCTAAGTGAAAGAGTAATTGAATTCATAATAAAATTCATTGATTTTGATTCACTTAATTCAATTGCAAAATCAAGCTCGTACTTCCCTGAATCTTTTGGCTGACCAATCATTTGACGCAAATTACCGTAGATTGCTCTGGAATTAACATTGATAGAAGAACCAATCAGATTCTGAAGATATTGACCGGGTTTTGTAATATAAACAAGAATTTCATCATTGTCCTGACCTATCCAGTTAAAAGGAGTAAAATCAGAAAGTTGAACTTCCCGGGTAAATTTTTCAAGTACCGGATAAAGATTCTGGGCAGCGCAAATCAAACTTTCCTGAGGAAACGAAAGCTGGAAACTGTTGCCGTCCATAGAATAATAATCTATAGATGGATATTTTGTATCTTTAAATTCATACTTCTGCTTTTCAAAACCATTTTTCTTTGTAAGAACAGCTTTTTGTGCAATTCCAGGGAATGAACCTTTTGCAGAAATTTGCAGGCGGGCTCTATCCTTTGGAGTAGAAAGACCAGCATAAAGAACATCAATTCTCTCTACAATTTTCTTTGCATCCTGTTCCGAAATACCTTCTGCCTTTGATGAAAGAATTTTTGAAGTAAGGTCAACATAATTTTTAGCCGGGACACTTACATAAATACTGGAATCTTTATCTAAAAGTGATAGAGGATGAATGTTTGATTCTTCTACTGGTGGGCTTTTACAAGATACAACAGAAATCAGTGTAGCACAAACAGAAACTGCTGCCAATGTTTTAAAAAATTTTGAAATCCTTCTCATGAGAATGACTCCTTGTCAAAAAATTGGGAGCAACAAACTATTGATTAATTCATTGCTCCCAGTAATTATAACACGAAAATTAAGCTTTTGTTACTTCAATTGTCCATTTTTTATCATCACTTTCGATTTCAACTTTATTGGCACTTTCGGTCCACTGGGCTTCAAGAGTCAAAGTTTCTGAAGTAATAAATTCCTTGAACATTTGGAATGCAGCCTTAAGTTCATCATCTCCGTTAACCTTAAGATTGATTCTGTCTGTAATCTCAAATCCACTTTCTTTGCGGAGATTTTGCACTCCACGGATAAGATCACGGGCATAACCTTCTTTCTTGAGGCTGTCTGTAATTTTAGTATCAAGGCCAACAGTAAGAGTTCCTTCATTGATGATTTTAAGATCTTCTTTTTCTTTGCGTTCAATGATTGTATTTTCTTCGTTAAGTTCAACTTCTTCACCGTCAACTTTTACTGTAAGCTTCTGACCGTTAAGCATTGAAGCAATCTGATCGTTTGTAAGCTTAACAATTTCGGCAGCGGCAAGTTTCATTTTACCGCCCAGCTGTTTACCAAGAACACGGAAGTTTGCCTTTGCTGAATATTCAACAAGTTCATCTTCTTTTTCGTGGAAAATAACTTCCTTAACGTTAAGTTCTTCTGCAATTGTATCTTTCATTGAATCAAGAACTTTTCTTTCTTCTCCATTGCGTGTAACAAGAGCAACACTCTGCAATGGCTGGCGGTTCTTAAGGTTGTAAGTATTTCTCAAAGAACGTCCCATTGAAACTGTTTTCTGAACGCTGGCCATCTGGAATTCCAGTTCTTCATCATGGAATTTTTCATTGTAAACAGGGTAATCACACAAATGAACACTTTCTTTGTCTTCTGCTGTTTTAAGATTCTGCCACATTGTTTCTGTAAGGAACGGAATAAATGGAGCGGCTACCAGACAGAAGGTTTTAAGTGCATTGTAAAGTGATGCGTATGCTTCCATTTTGTCGCTGTCGTTTCCACTTTTCCAGAATCGTCTGCGGTTACGGCGAATGTACCAGTTGTTAATCTGGTCAATAAGAGAAAGCATTGGGTCAATTGCAGCACTAAGGTCATAATCATCCAGAGCAGCTGTAACTTCTTTAACCATTTTCTGTGTTACGCTCAAAAGCCATTTATCAAGAGGATTTGATGGAAGCTTGTCATCAAATTCGTGTCCAGTACAAGTTACTCCATCAACATTTGCATACTGAACAAAGAATGAGTAAGAGTTCCACAATGGAAGAATAATACTCTTGATTACTTCACGTACACCGTCATCTGAATATTTAAGGTCATCTGCTTTTACAACAGCACTGTGCATAAGGAACAGACGCAATGCATCTGCACCAAACATATTAATTGCTTCAACTGGATCTGTGTAATTCTTGAGAGACTTACTCATTTTGCGTCCGTCAGAAGCAAGAACAAGACCGTTTACAATACAATTCTTAAATGCTGGCTTATCAAAAAGGCTTGAAGCAAGAACAGTAAGAGTATAGAACCATCCGCGAGTCTGATCCAAACCTTCAGAAATGAAATCAGCTGGGAAATGGCTGTCAAAGTATTCTTTGTTTTCAAAAGGATAATGCTGCTGTGCATAAGGCATTGATCCACTTTCAAACCAGCAGTCAAAAACTTCTGGAATACGTTTCATTGTTCCCTTTCCGCATTTCTTACATGGAAAAGTGATTTTATCTACAAACTGTTTGTGCAAATCTTCTGGATATGTTCCACTAAGTTCTTTAAGTTCTTCACGGCTGCCAACACAAATGCGATTGTTACATTCAGGATCATCACACTTCCAGATTGGAATAGGATTACCCCAGTAACGGTTACGGCTGATTGCCCAGTCCCGGGAACCTGCAAGCCATTTACCAAAACGACCATCTTTAATGTGAGAAGGCTGCCATTTAATCTGGCTGTTTGCTTTAAGAAGAGAATCGTGATTGTCTGCAACTTTTACAAACCATGAACCAATTCCACGGTAAATAAGTGGTGAACTACATCTCCAGCAATGTGGATACTGGTGCTGAACAGTTTCACGCTTTACAAGTTTACCTTCTTTCTTAAGGCGATCCATAATATCTTTGTCTGCATCCTTTACAAATATTCCTTCATAATCAGGAACTTCTTTTGTAAATTTACATTCTGCATCCAATGGCTGAACATTTGGAACTCCACTGCCACGGAACACTTTATTGTCTTCTTCACCAAATGCCGGTGCAATATGAACAATACCTGTACCATCTTCTGTAGAGACATAGTCAGCATTGAACATTCTGAAAGCACCCTTTTCACATGGCTGGCCAGATTTTTCTGAACAAACAGAAGGATCTGCCAAGTCTGCAAAATATGGGAAAAGAGGTTCATAAGTTGAATCAATCAACTCCTTACCTGTATGACTCCAGAGAATTTCATAATCTTCTTCGTTCTTAAAATATGAAGGAACTCTAGCCTTTGCAAAAATGTATTTAGTACCGTCAGATTTGTCCTTAATTTTTACATATTCAACTTCCGGACCCATACAAAGACCAAGATTGCTTGGCAAAGTCCATGGAGTTGTTGTCCATGCAATAAAGTAAGTATTTTCAAGATCATTATCGCCGATTGCAGCAGGCAAAGTTTTTACTTTAAACCGAATTGTAACTGCCGGGTCCTGTTTGTCTTTATACCCTTGAGCAAGTTCATGGCTTGAAAGAACTGTTGAACAGCGGGGACAATAAGGAAGAATATACTGCCCTTCATAAATCATGTTTTTATCCCAGAGACTTTTTGCAACCCACCAGATTGATTCCATAAAGTCAGGATTCATTGTTTTGTAGTCATGATCAAAATCTACCCAGCGGCCCATACGAGTAATTGTTTTGCGCCATTCCGAAGTATATTTAAGAACAGAAGCACGGCATTTTTCGTTAAAGTTTGCAATACCGTATTCTTCGATTTCATGTTTTGAGTTAAGTCCAAGTTCTTTTTCAATAAGGTTTTCTACAGGGAGCCCGTGACAGTCCCAGCCAAAACGGCGTTCAACCTTTTTACCTTTCATTGTCTGGTAACGAGGAATAATGTCCTTGATAGTTGACGGAATGAAATGTCCAAAATGAGGAAGACCTGTTGCAAATGGAGGTCCGTCATAGAATGTAAATTCTTCACATCCTTCTCTCTGGTCAAGTGATTTTTTGAAAACATCATTTTTCTGCCAGAATTCAAGGATTTCTTCTTCCTGCTTCGGAAAGTTTACTTTTGAATCAACCTGCTTATACATTATTCTACTCCTTAGAATCTAATTTTTTTATCTGTTCCAGCGTAATATTCTTTGCGCATTTCTTTAATCTGGTTGTCTTTAAGGTAATCATCAAAGGGCATCATGCGGTCTATAATTCCTTTTGGTGTAATTTCAATAATTCGGTTTGCAATAGATTGAATGAATTCGTGGTCATGGCTGTTGAACAATACAACTCCAGGGAAATTAACAAGTCCCTGGTTAAGGCTTTCAATGCTTTCAAGATCAAGATGATTTGTAGGATCGTCAAGAATAAGAACATTTGCGCCACTAAGCATCATTTTAGAAAGCATACAACGAACTTTTTCTCCACCGGACAAAACCTTAACTGGTTTAAGAGAATCGTCACCAGTAAACAGCATACGTCCCAGGAATCCGCGAACATAAGCATCGTCCTGTTCTTTAGAGAACTGTTTAAGCCAATCAGTAATATTAAGATCATTGTTGAAGAATTTATTGTTATCCCGGCCAATATAATTGTGGCTGGTTGTCTGCCCCCATACATATTCACCGCTGTCTGCCTTGATTTCTTCGCTAATAATATCAAAAAATGCTGCTTTTGCATTCTGTTCAATTCCAACAAAAGCAACTTTTTCTCCAGGACGAATAGTAATATTAAAATTGTCAAGAAGCACAGTTCCGTCTGAATCTTTCTTGCAAAGATTTTTAACATCAAGAACAAAGTTACCGATTGCTCTGTCTGGCTTAAAGTTTACATAAGGGAATTTTCTGCTTGTTACTGGAATATCTTCAAGTTCAAGTTTTTCAAGCATCTTTTTGCGGGAAGAAGCCTGTCCTGCTTTTGAAACATTTGAAGAAAAGCGCTGAATAAACTGCTTAAGGTCTGCAATTTTATCTTCACGTTTTTTCTGCTGGTCCTTTGCCTGTCTCTGCATAATCTGGCTCATCTGATACCAGAAATCATAGTTACCTGTAAACTGAGTAATCTTACCGTAGTCAATGTCACATGTGTAAGTACAAACTGCATTAAGGAAGTGACGGTCATGGGAAACAACAATAACAATGTTTGGAAATTCAATAAGAAAATCTTCCAGCCATGCAATGCTTTCAAGATCAAGACCGTTTGTAGGTTCGTCAAGAATAAGAATGTCTGGATTACCAAAAATTGCCTGGGCAAGAAGAACCCGAACTTTCTGACTTTCATCAAGCTCACTCATCATTTTGTCATGAAATTCTTCTTCAAGACCAAGACCAGAAAGCATCTGTTCAATCTGGTTCTCTGCTTCGTATCCACCGATTTCGCCAAATTCTCCCTGCATTTCTGCGGCCTTCATTCCATCTTCATCAGAAAAATCTTCTTTGGCATAAATTGCATCAATATCTTTTTCCAGCTGATACAATTTTGGAAATCCCATTTTAACTGTTTCCTTAACACTGTAGGAATCAAACTTAAAGTGATCCTGACTAAGAACAGCCATACGTTCACCAGGAGTTATAAAAATATCACCTGTGTCATGTTCTTCTTCGCCACTAAGAACTTTAAGAAATGTTGATTTTCCAGCACCATTGGCACCAATAATACCGTAACAGTTACCTTTAATAAATTTTAAATTAACATCCTTAAAAAGCGGACGTTCACTGAATGACAGACTTAAATCTGAAACACTGATCATTTGTTATTTCCTTCCCCAAATTTATTTTTTTCCAAAAAGACTTTTAATTCTTGAAAAAATTGATTTCTTTTTTTGTTCAACCTGTTTAGCAACCGGCTTATAAGTTGAATTTGATTTCTTATTCATATTTCTTTTCTGTGATTTTGCAGATTTCTTCTGACTGTAACCTGAAGAATTTGAAGTACCTGAATATTTTTCTCTGTAATACTTCATGCGTTCTTCACTTGTCATTTTGCTTAAATCAACATTGTCTTTAAACTTCTTTTCTTCTTCAGAGTAAACACGGCGGTCACGTTTATATTCACTTGCTTTTCCAGAATTTTTCTCTGAATACCGGCCCTTTCCTTTTTTGTGACTTGATTTGTTTCTGGAATTATACTGCTCCTGTTTTTTCTTACCGTAATCACTTTTGTCATTGTAACTTTCGTGATAAGAATCAAGCTTAATGTAAACATCTCTGGACTTGTCTTCTGCCATCATTTCACTGGAAGCAACACGGCTTGGAATTGTTTTTTCTACATATCGCTCAATTGCCGGAAGACTGTAAACATCTTTTTCTGAACAGAAAGTATATGCAATTCCACTTTTTCCAGCTCGTGCAGTTCGTCCAATACGGTGAACATAATTGTCAGCTTCGTTTGGAAGGTCATAGTTGATTACCATTGCCAGATCATCAACATCAATTCCCCTGGCAGCAACATCGGTTGCAACAAGGCACTTAATCTGACCTTTTTTAAAACTGTCCATAATTGCAAGACGCTTTTTCTGTGGAAGATCCCCGATAAGGTATTCACTTGTAATGCCGTTAATCTTAAGTCTTTTTGAAATAATTTCACAACTCTTTTTTGTATTGCAGAAGATAATAAGACTTGCAGGATTTTCTTTTGAAATAATTCCCACAAGCAGACTCATTTTATCATTTGAAGAAACGTGGAGAACTTCCTGATTGATTGCATCAACTGTAACTGTATCCGGGTCGATTGTTATTTCTACTGGATTGCGTGTATATTCCCATGCAAGGTTTTTAACGTAGCTGTCCAATGTGGCGCTAAACAGATATGTTTCACGCTTTTCACTGACAGGAAGAACTTTAAGAAGTTTACGCAAATCAGGATAAAATCCCATGTCAAACATACGATCTGCTTCATCAAGAACAAGATAACCTGTATTGCTGAGATCCATCTGATGACCTTCATTAAGATCGATAATGCGACCTGGAGTTCCAATAATAAAATCAACACCCTTCTTTAATGCAGCAACCTGTCTGTCATAACCAACACCGCCATAAAAGCTTGCAACTTTAAGGTCTGTTGAACTCAAAAGAATTTTTGCTTCTTCTTCTACCTGAACGGCAAGTTCACGAGTTGGAACCATAACAAGTACTTTTTTGCCTTTTGATTTTTCATTAGATAAAATCTGGGAAATAACACCAATCAAATATGCAGCAGTTTTACCAGTTCCTGTCTGAGACTGAACATAAAGGTCTCTTCCTTCCATTGCTGCCTGGATAACTTTTTCCTGAACAGGAGTTGCTTCTACATAACCTGCACTTTCTATTCCCTTTAAAAGTGCTTCATTCAAACTAAAATCTGTAAATTTCATTTGGCAGTAAGTTTACCATTTTTTTAAAAAATAGTATAGTTATTATATGAAGATTTTTAATCAGGAAAACCTTGAAACCATTGAAATTATCGATAAAAAAACACTAAACCAGTCGGAATTATTTAAAAACCGTTTGTCCAGAAACTATAAAAATTTAAAGAAATGGGCAAGAAAAAACCGTGTTACTTGTTACCGGATTTATGACAAAGATATTCCAGAAGTTCCACTGGCACTGGATATTTATGAATTTCTTCCCCAGGAAGTTGAAGACAAAATCCAGGCCTCAAAATTCATTTTAAATTTCAACAGCCAAGTAAGCGCCAACACTCCTCTTGGTCTGGAGCTTACAAAACAATCAAAACAAAGAACTTATGCTGTGCTTTATCTCTACCAGCGTCCATACGAAAAAGATGAATCGGAAGAAAACAAATGGCTTGAAGTTATGAAAAAGACTGCAGCTTCCACTTTGGAAATTCCAGAAGAAAACGTAATTTTAAAAACAAGAAAAAAATTTGACGGCAGAGATGACCAGTACTCAAAAGTTGAATCCCAACACATCGTAAAGGGAATGGTTCAGGAACAGGGGCAGCTTTTTACAGTAAATCTTTCAAGTTATGTTGATACAGGACTTTTCTTTGACATGAGAACTCTCAGAAAAAAAATCAGGGAAGCTTCTGTTAATAAAAATGTATTGAACCTGTTCTGCTATACAGGCAGTTTTTCTGTATATGCCGCTGAAGGAAAAGCAGAAAAAGTAACCAGCGTTGATTTAAGCAACACTTATCTTGAATGGGCAAAAAGCAACATGGAATTAAACGGTTTTAATGACAGCGAAAAATACTCATACTGCCGGGGAGATACATTAAGATTTCTTAACGGAAAAATAAAAGAAAACAAAGAAAAATTTGATATAATCATTCTGGATCCGCCAACCTTTTCTAATTCAAAGAAAAAAGACATTCTGATGGACATAAATAAAGACTGGCCATTATACGTAAACAAATGCCTTGAAATTCTTTCTCCAGAAGGTAAACTTTATTTTTCAACAAACAGCCACCGTCTGCAATTTGATTCCCAGTTAATTGATTCAAAATTCAAAGTACAGACAGAAGAAATTACAGAACAGACTATTCCGGAGGATTACAGAAACAATAAAATACACCGGGCATTTCTGATTACTTTTAACTGAATTTAAAAATAAAAAAGGGTCTGTCTAATAAGTATTAATCATAGTGTCATTCCGAACTCGATTCGGAATCTTATCACTAAATATAGCGTAGATGCTGAAACTAGTTCAGCATGACAGAACTTATAGGTCAGCCCCTTTTTTTGCATTATGCAACTATCAGAAACAGATTATTTTGTTTCTGCAGATGGTTTGATGCCGTAGCGTTTGTTAAAGCGATCAATACGACCAGCAGTGTCAACGAGTTTCTGTTTACCTGTAAAGAATGGGTGACATGCAGAACAAATTTCAACATGAATATCCTTTACTGTTGAACGAGTTTCGATAACATTACCGCAAACGCAAGTAATTTTTGTCATTTCGTAATTTGGATGTACATCCTTTTTCATTTATAACTCCTTTTCTTGCCCGACAATAAAGAAAACCCAGTCACCACTAGCTCCTGAAAGGTCTATCATTCCGTCACTGTTAGAAATCAAATTAATGCCACAAGAAATTTAATACAATATATTAACAAAAATTCAATTATTTAGTCAAGTGATTATTCAACTGCTGCAGAACCTACATTCATGCTGGCAAGGAATGCATCATTATCCTTACTTTTCTTCATGCGGTCCATAACAAGCTCAAGAATATCGGCATCTTCCATTGGATTAAGAACTTTGCGAAGAATCCACATCTTCTGAAGTTCATTTTCTGTAAGCAAAAGCTCTTCTTTTCTTGTACCGGATTTCTTAATGTTGATTGCAGGGAAAAGTCTGCGCTCTGCAAGCTTTCTGTCAAGATTGATTTCACTGTTACCGGTTCCCTTGAATTCTTCAAAGATAACTTCATCCATGCGGCTGCCAGTTTCTATCAAAGATGTAGAAATAATTGTAAGGGATCCTCCCTCTTCAACGTTTCGTGCAGCACCAAAAAATCTTTTTGGTTTGTGCAATGCGTTTGAATCAACACCACCACTTAAAACTTTTCCGCTTGTTGGAACTGTCTGGTTATATGCACGGGCAAGACGAGTAATTGAATCAAGAATAATTACAACATCACGCTTGTGTTCTACAAGACGCTTAGCCTTTTCCAGAACCATTTCTGCAACCTGAACATGTCTTGAAGCCTGTTCATCAAATGTTGAAGAAATAACCTCTGCATCAATTGTACGTTCCATTTCTGTTACTTCTTCCGGACGTTCATCAATAAGAAGCACAATCATGTAAACATCAGGATTATTTGTGCGGATTGCATTTGCTATTTTCTGCATTAATGTTGTCTTACCAGCTTTTGGGGGAGCAACAATCAAAAGACGCTGACCTTTACCAATAGGACTAAAAAGATCAACAATACGTGTGCTTACTTCTGTAGAAACTGTTTCCAGCTTGAATTTTTCATTTGGATAAAGAGGTGTAAGGTTATCAAAAGGAATACGTGTCTGAGCAACTCTAGGTTCATCACCGTTAATTGTTTCTATACGCAGAAGAGCAAAAAACTTTTCGCCGGCATTAGGACTTTTTGTCTGACCATATACAGAATCACCAGTTTTAAGATTAAAAAGTCTGATCTGGGCTGGTGAAATATAAATATCATCTGAACCAGGCAGATAACTGTTCTGTGGGCTTCTTAAAAATCCATAACCATCAGGAAGAATTTCCAACGAACCGCTGGCAAAAATAATTCCACCATGTTCTGTGTGAGCTTTAAGAATTGAAAAAATCAAATCCTGTTTTTTAAGCAAAGTGATTTCGTTTTCGGCCAGTCCAAATTGAATAGCCATTTCCCGAAGTTCACCCATACCTTTCTTTGTAAGCTCGTTAATAATAAGTCTAGGTTTTGCTTCGTATTCTTCTACGTTGTCAATTCGCTGATTTGCTTCAATTTCTGCCTTCTGCTGCTGAAAACGTTCATAATTTCTCTGGCGGGCATTGAATTTACTATTCTTATTATTGTTGTGTCTGTTCTGATTATTGTTCCACTGTTTGCGTTCCTGGGAACCATTGTCTGATGATACTTCTGATATTTGATTTGATTCTGATTTCTGTTCCGAATTCTGAACAACCGGTGCTGTTTCTTCAATTTTTTCTGCAGGCTGCTCAACTTTTGATTCTTCTTTAACTTCTGTTGATTCAACCGGCTTTGCAGATTCTGAATTTTCTTCTGTCTTCTTTCTCGCAACTACCCTTTTTTTACGAGGCTTGACAATTTGTTCTTCGGCAGTTTCATTTAAATCTTCTGCACCCATAATTTCCGTCCTTAGATGTTTTTAGAATTTATCTTGCTTCGTCTGTTTTCATAATAAGAGCATTTTTGTATTCAGAAGATGCAACGCTGAATAAATCGATATCAGGCATATTTTCAATCATAGAAACCTGACCTTCAAATTCAACATTTTCTCCGATTCTTAACCGGGCAGTTCTGATATCACCTTTTACTTTGCTTCCATTACAAAGTTCAACTCTTTCTTTACCTTCAAGATTGCCGTTAACCTGACCAGAAACAACAATAGACTCAGCTGTAATTTTGTCAACATTACAAACCGCAGCTTTATCAATTTCAAGAGAACCTGTAGCTTTAATTGTTCCTTCAAATTTTCCAGTAATAACAAGACTGTCTGAAAATTCAAGAACGCCTTCAAATTCTGTTTCCTGACCAAAAACTGTCAGGTTTCCTGTTTCTTTTGCCATAATAATTTTCTCGGATATTTATTTTTCTGATTCTACGGGAATTTCCCAAAGTGATTTTTTTAAGTCCTGACCGGATCTGAAAGCTGCCACGTAATGTGGTGCTACTGATAACGATCTGCCGGTTCTAGGGTCTCTGGCCTCTTTACGGCCCTTTCTTAATCTTGGTTCAAAGGTTCCGAATCCGCGCAATTCTATAGTATTGCCGGATTTCAAGGAATCTTTTAATTGAACCAGAAGACAATCAACTACTTCCTGCACAACTTGCCTGTTTTTTACGCTGGAAGACCGGGTTATTGCTTCAACTAAATCGAATTTTGTAACCTTTTTAGATGACATACCTACCTCCACTTAAAAAACAAGCAGTGTTGCCAAATAATATAATTATTTTGCTGCGAAAGTCTTGTTGAAAAGCTTCATCATGCGGCTCTTTTTGCGTGATACAGCCTGTGCTGTCATTACGCCTTTGCGGCCAGCATTGTCAAGTTCAGATACATAAGCCTTAAGAGTTTCAGCTGCAAGGTTCTGATCTTTTTTCTGAACAGCAGCAACGTACTTTCTAGCACTTGTGTGAACTTCAGACTTAACTGCCTTATTGCGCATGCGGCGAACTTCGCTCTGAGCATGTTTCTTTTCTGCAGATGTTTTAGCCAAAGGAATACCCCCATTTAATAACTTAATAAAGTTTACCCCAACACAATTTTTTAGTCAAGTGAAACAAACTGAAATCTATAATTTTTTCCATTTTCCTTTCTAATTGGCTTTTGATTATTGACACAAATCCCAAAATAATAGTATTATCTATCCTAATAACGTTATTAAATCTATTGGAGGATTATTATGGCCGGAGCCAGTAAAAACTCTCGTACTGGTAGCAGTACACAGAAATTCTTCTGCCCTGATTGCGGTGGAGAAATTGAAATGAAAACTCTCTGCAACAATGGTAGAATCAAGAATATCGCTGAATGCCAGAAGTGCAAACGCACAGAACGCAGACCAAAAGATTTTAAATAATATCTTTTTTTAGTTTTTCAAGGCTTCCCTTCAGGCGGAGGCCTTTTTTATTTTCTTCCATATATCTTTATATCTTTACATTAAAAAAATCAAAACATAAAAAAAAGCCAGAAAGCAAAAAAAATTACTTACCATCATTTATTAATCTAGATTTCAATTGAATCAGCAGGAAGAGATCTCCAGGCTTTAACCTGTTTTTCTATCAATTCCTTGCCTTCTTCAAGAATATGCATTTCTTCTTCTTTTGTTTTTGGAGCATCGTAAACTTTAAGAACCTTAACTCTGTAAGCACCATTTTTAAGATTCTTCAAAAAACCACCGTTAAGGCGACCGATTTTCCATCCGCCATCAAGTGCACAAACTGCAACAGGAAGATTAACTGTCTGGGAAATACGTCTGAATCCGCCAGAACTGAATCTTCCCAGTTCTCCGTCTTTTGTTCTTGTTCCTTCAGGGAAAATCAACGGAATAGCATTTTTATTCTTCATTACGTTTTTACCGAAATTTTCCAGTTTTCTCATTGCAACCTGAGTAGCACCCTTTCTTGGAATCATACAATGTCCCTGACATTTTAGCATTGGACCTACCATAGGCACATTAGCCAGGCCGTCTTTTGCAACAAATTTCATTTCCTTTTCGTTCATAAATTTAAGGTAAACAGGAACGTCAATAAGGCTCTGGTGATTTGAAATTACAAGATACTGTTCAGGCAGCATTTTTTTGCTTTCGTAATCACCTATAAATCTGAAATTCTTGTATGTTTTAAAAATTGCAAAAAGTCTTAATGAACATCTTTTAGTAACATAATTTGACCAGAAAACAGCAAGCTTTGTACTGAAAGGATAAGTAAAAGTAATCATCAATGTTGGGAATAAAAGAGCAAGTCCCAATGTTAAAACTAGAATTAAAGTACACATAATATGAATATTTTATTTTAACTTGCAAAGGTTGTCAATTGAAAAAAACTCAATTTTGATGTAGATTAGAAGAATGACTCACATTATTCAGACAGAAAAAATGATTTACGGCGGAGACTGTATTACAAAAATCAACGGGAAAAATATATTTGTACCCTATGCCTGCCCCGGTGAAAAGCTTGAAGTAGAAATCACAGAAGATAAACGGGATTACGGACGAGCCAGAATCGTTAACATTATAGAAAAATCCCCAGACAGAATTGAACCAGTCTGCAGTCTTTACACAAAATGCGGCGGATGTAATATGCAGCACATTGATTACGAAGCCCAGACTAAAATGAGAATCAATGTTCTAAAATCAGCATTTGAACGTGAAGGTGTAAAAATTCCAGAAATTAAAGCAATCAAAGGAAATCCACTTAATTACCGAAACCGTTTCCAGTTCCATAACGGCGGTCTCATGGAAAAAATGAGCAACAATGTTCTTGATTTAAAAAACTGTCCCTGTGCCGTTAAAGAAATCAATGATTACCTTGAACATACTCCAATGTGCAAAAGACCTTACGGAAGAGTTCACGTGTTTGCATCAGATAAAATCCAGGGAGACCAGAAAATAGTAATTGCAAAAGAAAAAGAAAAGGAAATTGAAAAACCAGTAAAAGTTAAGGGAAAGAAAAAAGCAATCAAGCGTTACACAGGAACAAACTATAATGAAGAGAATTCCCTTACAATCAAAATCAAAGACAAAAACATAACATTCAACGTTCAGGGATTTTTCCAGTCCAATCTTGAAGTTCTGGAAATGACAATTGATGCTGTTGTAAAAGGTCTTGAAGGAACAAATGTTCTTGACATGTATGCAGGATGCGGAACTTTCTCTGTTTTCCTGGCACAAAAATTTAAAAATGTGATTTTAGTTGAACATAACAGAGACGCTCTTGTATATGCCGAACAGAATCTGGCTGGAATTAAGCATGCAAGCTTTGGTATTAGCGGAGAAAAATGGGTTACAGAACATGCAGACAACTGCATTCGTCAGTATGGTCCAATTGATGCAGTTGTAATTGATCCTCCTAGAAGCGGAATGGAGAAAAAAGTCTGCCAATGGCTTTGCAGCAGCGGGATTAGAGAAATCAGAAGCATCAGCTGTGACACTGCAACCCAGGCAAGAGACATAAAATTCCTTACAAGAAGCGGTTACATTGTAAAAGAACTGTACCTACTGGACTTCTACCCCCAGACAGGCCACATAGAAAGCCTTGCAATTCTTGAAAGAGAGAAACCTTTGGAAGAATAGATTGTTTAATAGTAAAAGAAATAAAACTATGAAGAAAAAATTCAAACCGTTCATATTTCTAACACTACTCTATTTTTGTTTTGCAATATTTCCTTTTCACAGCCAGGATTTTGCCATATCAAACCAGCTGAATCTTGGAACAATGCTTCCCAACTGGGTTTACGTTTTAGGCGGAAACGTTTTATGCCAGCCTTTAAAAACATCCCAGGGATTTTGTGTTGTAAGTGAAGGAAAAGTTTTAACCTCTTTTTCTGAAGAAGGTTCAATCATCTGGCAGAGAGTATTTCCACAAGGATTGCAGCCCTATATTTCTCAGGGATTCGGAGAAATGATATTTGCAGTTACAAGAAAAACACAGTTTCAGATGATTAACTGCACCGGCACAACACTTTTCCAGACAGAAACAGATTTTCCAATTACTCAAAAAATCATACAGGGAAAGGACGGCAGACTTTTTGCAGCAGGCAGTGATTGTATTGCCTGTTATGATTTAAAAGGAAATTTCAGGTGGAAAACACCTATCCACAAAAGAAATACTGATTTGGATTTAGTTGAATTAAACGATGGTTCCCTGCTTGTATTCCTGGAAAAGACACAGGATGACAAAACAATTGGATTAAGAGTAAATCCTTTTGGAAAAATTATAGAACAGATTGTTTTTGCAGCAAAAGTTATTCAGGCAGCAGAAGGAACAGAAGGCGTATTAATGACCTTTGCAGACGGCAGTGCCGGACTTTGCTGCGTAGAAAATGGAACAGCAGTCAGCAAATGGGCATTAAAACAGGAGAAAATTTCAAGATCATCACAATCTTCAAATAAAATTTACATAACTCAGGCTGGATTACCTGAAGGAAAATGTTTTATTCTTTCCGGCAGCCCTTCAACAGTAAATGTAGTAAACACATTTGATGGTTCGATTATATCAAGTTTTGAATCCCGTCTCGACTCAGGAAAAATCATCTATTCTGGATACACAAGTCTGGGCTATGTTTTTATTGATAATTTAAACGCAATGTGCACAACTCAAAACGGGGACTTAATCTGGGACGCAAAATTCAGCAAGAAGAAGCCTTTTTCTTACGTTTTGCCCAGTGATACAGGTTATCTTGTATGCTGCGGAACAGACTGGGTTATTCAATCTTACAGAGTAAAACAATTTCTTGGAAAAGCAGAACCATCTTCTAAACCGGAACAGCCATCTTCCTACTCTGACTTTTACAGCGAAATTCTCTACCCTTCCAACAATGTTACAGGAAGATTGATTTCTCAGGAGACATTTCAAAACATGAAGGAATATTACTCTCCCCTTAGAGAATCAGATTCAACAGTACAAAATCAGGAAGAATTTTACCTTTCTGCACTGGAAACGGAATTTCAGGCAATGACAGATGAGCTAAAAGATGACAATATAGCACTACATCAATATTCAACAGAAGAAACTTATTTTCGGCACAATATTCCATACGTGCGGCAGTTGATAGAACATTCCAGTCTTACAGGCTTTTCTCTTTTCCAGAAAAAATATGCTTACGTGCTTAAAAATTTCTCAGATAAAAGCCTGCTCCTTGCCACAATCATTGCATGTAAAGAAACTGCATTTGATCCTTTTAACGACATGATGGATGCTTTGGACTTTATCGTGCAGACAAGATACAGCGTTACCGATGAAATTCTTCTTAAAGCCTGCTGCGACGCTGTTTACGAAATATGCCGATACATGGGAAGACCAGCTTTTTTCTCTCAGGGTAAAAAAATCATATCAGCAATGCTGTATCCTAAATATTCTCCTCAAATCAGAAATTATGCCCGGCAAACTATGGGTAAAATTTCTAAACTTTCACTTTAAAGCTTCTGATAATTGACTAAAATTACAAATTCCGTTATAGTTTTATCACTAAACTACCCCTTGGAATTTCTTTTGAAGTTCCCACATGACCATAAGGAGAAAATACAATGAAGAAGTATGAACTTATGACTATTTATCCTTGCGAGGATGAAAAGTTCAACAACGGTATCGAAACAGTACGCAAAGTATTGGCTGATTTCGGTGCAAAAATCGAAAAGGAAGAATCTTTCGGCGACAGAAATCTTACTTACGTAATCAACAAAATGAACAGAGGTCGCTATGTTTTGATTCATATCGAAGCAAATCCTGCAAAAATTGCAGAAATCGATGTTCAGTTCAAGCTCAACACAAATCTTCTCAGATACATGTTTGTAGCAAAGGAAGAAAAATAATTTCTTTTTTACCAGAAATATAACGGAGGCAGATAATGGCAGATATTAACCAGGTAATTCTTGTAGGCAGACTGGTACGTGATATTGACGTAGGTTACAGCAAAACAAGTAATTTCCCTATTGGTAAATTTACTATTGCAATCAATCGCCGCCGCAAAAACGGAGATAACTGGGTAGACGAAGCAAACTATTTTGATGTTACTCTCATGGGAACAATAGCAGAAAAACTCAAGCCATATCTTACAAAAGGTAAACAGGTTGGAGTTGAAGGCAATCTGGTTCAGGATAGATGGGAAAAAGACGGACAGAAGTTCAGCAAAGTTAGCATTATGGCTAACAATGTTATGCTTTTGGGCGGAAACAGCGGTGGTTCACAGGGGTATGCACCATCAAACTCATCTGATTACAATCAGGGAGGCTACAGCCAGGGCGGATATTCAAACCAGAATTTTGGAAATGATGGAAACTTTGGCGGCCAGAACTTTAATTCTGCTCCTAATGAAAGTATGTATTATGGTGGCGACAACAGTTCTATTTCCGATGATGTGCCATTTTAATTGGCAAAACCCACGCCTTTAGAAAAAGGCTGTCTTTAAGGACACAGATTATAACAGGAGAAAAACAATGTCTGAAGAAATCAAAGAAGAAGCAATTGAAAAACAGGATGCACAGATGCAGGAATACAGCAGAGACGATGATAGAGCTCGTTCTGGAAAGAAAATGCAGTTCCGCAAAAAGGTTTGCCGTTTCTGCAGCAACAAAGGTGCAATCGATTATAAAGATGCAGACGGACTTCGCCGCTATACAACAGAAAGAGGTAAAATTCTTCCTCGCCGTATTACAGGAACTTGTGCAAAGCACCAGAAAGAACTTGCAAGAGCAATTAAACGTGCACGTGCAATCTGTTTGCTCCCTTACGTAGCAGACTAATTAAATATTGCCTTTAATCAGGTAAACCGGAGTTATTCAAAAATTGAATAGCTCTACACAAAAAAAATAAAAAAACGGGCTGGCGATCCAACTCCTGGTGACGAAGCCTAAAAAAACAATAGGAGCTTGACTTAAATGAAAGTTATTCTTAATGAAGATGTAAAACACCTTGGTGAACTTGGTGACGTAAAAAACGTAGCTGACGGTTACGCTCGCAACTATCTTTTCCCACACGGATATGCACTTCCAGCAACAGAAGGCAACCTTGCAATCTTTGAAGCACGCAAAGCAGAAATCGAAGCACGCAAAGAACAGAAAAGAAAAGATAGTGCAAGCCTCAAAGAAAAACTTGAAGCACTTGAAATCGAACTTACAATGCCAGCTGGTGCAAACGGCAAACTCTTTGGTGCTGTTACAAACCAGACAATTGCTGATTACTATGCAAAGAACGGTTTTGAAATTGAACGCAAAAAGATTGAAATTTCTGGTCTTACAATCAAACAGACTGGTAACTACAAAATTACTGTTCACCTTTACGAATCAGCAACTGCAGAAGTTAAACTTGCTGTAAAACCACAGGAAGCTGCAGAAGCTAAAAAAGAAACAAAAAAAGCTGAAAAGAAAGCAGAAGTAAAAGAAGAAGCTCCTGCAGAAGAAGCAAAAGCTGAATAAGTTTTTCTTTTAACTTTAAGGTTAAAAAAGCCGCGGAGTAAAATCTGCGGTTTTATTATTTTAAAATGAATTAATGTGGAAAAATTGTTCATAAACGGGGGATTAAATGGCAGAGTTAAAGGATAAAGTGCCACCAAATAATCTGGAAGCAGAACAGTCTACTCTTGGAGCACTTCTCCTTAATTGGGAAGCTGCTGGAGACATTGCTGCAAAATTAAGAGCAGATCAGTTTTATTATCCAAGACACCAGTTAATTTATCAGGCTATTCTTACTTTACTGGAAGAAGGAATTCCCGGCGACTTAATTACCCTGGTTGACAAACTTACTACTAATGGTACTCTTGAACAGGCTGGAGGTATTTCTTACCTTTCTTCTCTTACACAAATTGTTCCCTCTGCTGCAAATATAGAAAATTATGCTAAAATAGTTATTGACCTTGCAACAAGACGTGAACTTATAAGTCTGTCTTCAGAAATTAGAAAAGACAGCTATGACGAAAGCCATTCAAGCAGAGAAATTCTGGAAGATGTAGAAAAACGAATTTTTGCACTGAATGACACAAATACAACAAGCCAGATTTCTGGAGTAAGTGAAATTATTCCAAAAGCAATTCAGCTTATTGAAGCACGCTGGCGAAATAAAGGGGCTTTAAGCGGAATTGGTTCAGGGTTACAAGATCTTGACGCCATGACAAGCGGTTTCCACGACAGCGAAATGATTATTGTAGGTGCTCGTCCTTCTATGGGTAAAACTGCCCTAGCCCTTTCTATGATGGAAAGTATTGCTATTGATCAAAGAATTCCATGTGGATTTTTTAGTCTGGAAATGAGCAAAGACCAGATTGTTCAACGTTTACTTTCACAGGTTGCAAAAGTAAGTGGTACAAATTTACGAGACGGCCGTGTTACCAAACAAGACTTATTCAAGCTTCAGGATGCAGCAGCCACTTGTTTTGAAGCTCCATTATACATTGTTGATACACCAAACATGAAACTCCTGGATCTTAGAGCAATGGCCAGAAGAATGGTTACAAAACATGGAGTTAAAATCATTTTCATAGACTACATTGGCCTTATTACTAACGAAAATCAAAATCTCCAGGAATATGATAAAGTTTCTCAAATTTCAAAAAGCCTCAAAAGCCTTGCCCGAGAATTAAATATTCCTCTTGTTGTTCTTTGTCAGGTAAGCCGTAACGCAGAAGGTGAAGAACCAAACCTGTCACAATTGCGTGGTTCAGGAAGCATCGAACAGGATGCAGATATGGTTATGTTTATCCATGGTGTCCGTGCCAATAAAATTAAGGAAGATAACACAGACCCGAATTTTGTTCCAGGAATATTTGACAGAAAAATCATTGTGGCAAAGCAGCGAAATGGTCCTGTAGGCGAAGTTGATGTTCTGTTCCTTTCGAATTACACAAAATTTGTAAACAAAACAAAAGACGATAATTAATTAAACTAAAAAAGGGGCTGTCCCAAAAGAATTACGCCTCTGTCATTCTGAACCTGATTCAGCATGACAGGACTTATTGGACAGCCCCCTTTTTTTTTTATTCCTGCTTACTTCTTTTTATTTTTCTGCAGCCTGTCCGCTGGAACTAGTGCCTTTAATTCTGGAAAGATTATTCAAATCAAGGAGAATTGCAACACCGTTACTTGCAGTAGCAATAATTCCTTTTGAAGTAACTGTAATTGGTGTTTCTGGAGTTACAAACTCTGCACTTCTAAGCAACAGTTTAAGATTAGAATCATATTTAGCAACATTATATTTTCCATCTGTTGTAACAACACAGTAATAAGCATCGCCTTCATTTACAAGAACAGAATATGGAGAAACAGTTTCATTGCTTTCTTTCTGAATTTCCATGTTTCCTGTATCAATAAGACAAAGTTTTACAGTACCATTTCCTGTATTGTCTCCTGCAATTGCCATAAACATTTCATCGCCATCATATTCAACTGGAATAATTGTTCTTCCACGAATAACAGTAACTGGACTCTGACGAATTGTTTCGCCAGTGATACCGTCAACTTTAACCATAGCACTCATCTGTTTGCTGCTGTCTGTTGTTTTAAGACCAATAACTGCATTTTTATTTGCGGCTTCTGCAAGGGCTTCTTCCAGTAATTTTTGCTGATCTTTGGCAATTTCTGTTCGTTCAAGTAAAGCTTCCTGCTGTTTTTTATCTGCTTTTTCCTGCTGTTCCTTAGCTTCCTGAGCTTTTTCTAATGCTTCGTCTTTTGCCTGTTTTGCGGCTTCCTGCTTTTCTACATTTGTAGGATCTGCAGCAGCTTCTTTTGCAGCTTCCTGAGCCTTTTTATTTGCTTCATTAGCATCTTTTGCAGCCTGCTGAGCTTTTTCTGTTGCTTCAACAGCTTCTTTTTCTTTAATTTCTACCATGTTCTTGCGTTCATCAACGCCTTTATCATCATCTTCCTGCATAGAACCAATTACTTCTTTGTCACTGATTACAGAAGTATCAATAGTAGAAAGGCCACCCTCTAAATCACTAATAGGAATAACAATTTGAGCCTGTCCTGCCCATTCAGAATATTTTTTAGAAAGACCACATTTTTCCTGACTAAGGTTTGAAAGAACTACATCCTTATACTTTCCCTTAAAATAATCAAGGTTCTTACGGTATACAGCATTATATACTGTAATGAAGGTTGCAATTGTTGACGCATCTTTTTCTGAATATCCGTAAGCTGATATAAGATATGATGCAATAATAGTTCTTAAAATCTTAATATGGTCAACAGTAGCATTTGGGCCAATAACAAAAATGTCTGCATCAAGTTTTTTTGTATCAGACGGATCAATACAGTGAATTACATAATATTTATCATTTGGATTATTAAAAGTTCCAGACTTTGCGGAATCCTTTGCAACAGTTCGTCCAATTCCGCTACCAATTTCTTTAATTGAAGACATGGAATCAATTTTGGAATGAGGACCGTTATAGTTTTCAAAAACAACAACACCTTCCCCGCCAGCACTTTCAATTTCTGGTCTGTTTACTTTGACAGCAAAAGCTGTTGAAACAACAAAAAATGAAACCAATGAAACAACACAGATTTTACAAATTTTATTCATTTAAAATCCTCCGAATTTTCGGTTGTCTGAAAAAGATTTATTTAGATCAAAAATTTTCAGATATTTTATTTAATTATAACCCATAAACAGTTAAAAAAAAAGCATTATTTTATAGAAAAATTGATAAATTTTATTCATCTGCATTATTATTTTTTGTTAACAAGGCAGATTTTTTTACCGATAATATGAATAAGGTTTATTGTATTTAAAAAAAACTGAGAAATAAAATCAAATATTTGACGGAATCAAATACCTAGAATATAATTTTACAAGGATAAAACTTATGAACAGACTAAAGAAGATTATTGCAATTTCATTTATTTTTACTCTATCAATTTTTTCTGCACTGGCAAAAAAAGCAAATTATTATATTTCACTGGCACAGAGCGGACCAATAAAAGACATTGAACGGGAAATTGCTGGTAATCCAGGCCTTGTAAACCAGACTTTTGAATCAAATAAAGAAACATTCCTTATGCTTGCTCTTAGATATGACCGGGAACTTCCGATTATTGAACTTCTTGTAAAAAACGGCTCAAATTTGAACGCAAAAGCAAAAAATAAAAGAACACCAGTTATGTATGCTTCTCAATTCAGTTCAAAAGCAGATGTAATGGATTATATCTGTACAGCTGGAGCTTCAACTAGAAAATCAAGACAGTCAAGATTATTTGCAGTAGATGCAGAAGGAAACACAGCATTTGACTATGGGAGAAAGAATCCTCAGTCGGACATTATTCTGCAGGTTATGGAAAAATATGCCTCAGGAAAGGAAGCCGATTACATAAGTTACGAAACAAAATACAAAGCTGATGCAAAAAACAAAAAAATTGCCCAGGCAAACGATGCAAAATCAAAAGAAGACGAAAAAAAGAAAACTAGAAAATCAAATTCTTCTATAAAAACAACACAGGCACAGTTCGACCCAAATTCCACAGTTAATTCAAAACAAAAAGCAGAAGAAGAACTTGCACTTGCTATAGAAAAACAAAATCAGGAAAAAGCAAAAGCCCAGGAAGAACAGAAACTGGCAGAAGCTCAACGGCAGAAAGAAGCTCTGGAAGAACAGGAACGGATTGCACGGGAAAAAGAAATCCAGAGAATGGCAGAAGAAAACAGACTTAACTCTATAGAAGAAGAAAATCACCTGGCACTTCTGGCTCAACAGGAAGAAGAACAAAGACTTGCCCGGGAAGCACAGGAAAAAGCAGAAAGAGAAAAACAGGAAAAACTTCTTAAAGAACAGGAAGAATTAAAAGCCGCAGAAGAACAGCTTGCTATGGCAGAAAAAATGGAAGCAATGCAGAAAGAATTTGAACGCCAGGAAGCAGAAAGAATCGCAGAAGAACAGAAGCTTGCAAAAGAATTAGAAGAAGCCAGACGTCTTGAAGAAGAAAGAATTGCAATAGAAGAACGCAAAAAGATTCAGAAAGAAAAGCTTCTGGAAGCAAAAAAAGAACTGGAACGTCTTGAAGCAAAACGAATTGCCGAAGAAAAACTGTTAGAAGAAGAAAGAATTGCAGAAGAACAGAAACTTTCAAAAGAAATAGATGGAGCCACACCTCTTGAAGAAGAAATAATTGCAGAACTTAACACCATCCAGGAAGAACAACTTGCAGCAGAAAAAGCTGAGCAGGAACGGCTTGCAGAAATAGCAGAAATTGAACGGCTTGCACAGGAAAAAATAAAAGCAGAAAAAGAACTGCAGGAAAGAATTGCTCAGGAAAAACTTGACGCAGAAAGAAAAGAAGCAGAACGACTTGCAAGAATTCAGGCAGAAGCAGAACGTATAGCAAATGAAAAAATTGCTGCAGAAAAGGCAGAAAGAGAAAGAATCGAGGCAGAAGAAAAAGCCCGTCAGGAAGAATTGGCAGAAATTCAGCGTCTTGCAGAAGAAAAAATTGCTGCAGAAAAAGCAGAACGGGAACGCCTTGAAGCAGAACGACTTGCTGCAGAACAGGCAGAACGGGATCGCCTTGAAGCAGAACGACTTGCCGCAGAACAGGCAGAACGGGATCGCCTTGAAGCAGAACGACTTGCTGCAGAAAAACTTGAAGCAGAAAGAATTGCAGAAGAAGAACGTCTAGCAAGAATTGCAAAAGAAGCAGAACAGATAGTTGCCCAGCAAAGAGAAAAAGAGAGACTGGAAGCTGAACGAGCAGAAGCAGAAAGATTAGAAGCACAGCGAATTGCAATGGAACAGCTGGAAGCAGAAAAAGCAGAAGCTCAAAGAATAATTGAAGAAAACAATCGTATTGCTCAGGAACAGATAGAACAGCAGAAGTTAGAGCTTGAGCGGCTAAAAGCAGAAGCAGAAAAAATTGCCCAGGAAAACAAACTTGCAGCAGAACGTGCTGAAGCAGAAAGAATTGCAGCTCAACAGGCACTGGAAATGCAGAAACAGGAAGCCCAGAAAATTGCCGAAGAAAAAGCAGAATCAGAACGCCAGGCAGCTGAGCAGGAAAAACAGACTCAGGAGCTTCTTGCAGAAAATTTAATACAGGCAGAAAATAACCTTAGTTCAAATATGCAGATATTCGATGAGCCGGAAGTTGAACTTGCAGTTGAAGAGCCATCAGTAAAAGAAGAAGAACTTACAAATTTTGTAAAAATTCAGAATCCTGATGAGCAGGACTCAAATGGTGTTACTCTACTTATGAAAGCCTGTATGGCTGGAAATGACTGGGATGTTGAAAATCTTCTTGCCAATAATGCAAACGTTAACATCAGAGACAGAGATGACTGGACTGCACTTATGTATGCTGTAAGATATCAAAACAGCGTAGAAGTTGTAAACAAACTTATTCAGAAGGGAGCATTGCTTAGAGTAAGAAACAAATACAATTCAACTCCTCTCCTCTTTGCAGGAAACTATACACAGAATCCGGAAATTTTAAATATCCTCCTTAAAAACAGATCTGTGGCAGAAGAAGAAGTGTTTAAATCATTCATTATGACAATAACAAATAACAATGGTTCAAGCCACGTAAAAGTACTTAAAGCAAAGCTGTTTATCAATATGGGAATTGACATTAACCGTACATGGAAAGGAATGACACCTCTTATGTATGCAGCAAAATATTCCAGCTCAACAGAAGTAATCAAACTCCTGTTGGACAACGGCGCAAAAAACAGTACAATAAACAGTGAAGGAAAAACTGCATTTGATTATGCAAAAAATAATCCAAAACTCACAAAAGATTCAACTTACTGGAAATTGAATTCAAACTAAGGAATTAGATTTTAAATGCGGATTACAGGCGGAAAATTAAAAGGAAGATATACAACTTGTCCCGACGGAAAAATGGCAATCAGACCGGCAATGGACAGAATGCGGGAGAGTATTTTTAGTATACTTGATCCGGAACTGGCAGATAAAAGTTTTCTGGATCTGTTCAGCGGTTCTGGAACAATTGCACTGGAAGCTGTAAGCCATGGAGCAACTGATGTAAGTCTTTGCGAAATGGATAAGGCAAAAGCAAAAACAGTTTTAGAAAATGTAAAAATGGCAGAAGAAGTTGGAGTAAAAATTAAATGTCATTTTATGGCAGTTGAACTTTTTCTTAAACGGGTTAAAGGTTCCTTTGATTATATTTTTTTTGATCCACCATTTCCCTACAAATTCAGGCTTGAATTACTCCAGACAGTTGATAAGCGCAATCTGTTGAATAAAGGCGGCAAAGTTATGTGCCATCATCCAAGTGAAGACCCTCTCCCGGAAACAATTGGAAGCTTAAAAAGAGTTGACCAGCGAGTTTACGGACGTTCAATAGTTGATTTTTATTCAATTTCTGAACTTTAACTCCCTTGAAGAATAACGCTACTTGTGATAATATATTCAAACGATGAAAGATGATTTAAAAAAACAGATTGACAATACACCAATCGCTGAAGGCTTCATCAAAGTTACAGACTCCCCAGTTACAGGAATTCTTCCGGAACAGAAAGTTGCATTAAACCGTAAAGGGAATGAACTGTTTAACAGTGGAAAAATTGACCAGGCCAAAAGAATCTTCATCACAACAGGTTATTCCGACGGACTTACAAGAGTTGGCTGTGTTTACGAAGAAGAAAACAAAGAAATCGACGCATTAAAAATGTTTCTTCTGGCTCATAACAAAAAAAAATCAGACCATATTCTTGAAAAGGCTGCAAGTGTTATATCTGAATTAATTAAAGAATAAAATATTTTAAAATATTTATTTAAAAAGGAACCATATAAATGGAAAACGAAGATTTTAAAAACGAGATTTCTGAACCGGATTTTGGACAAAATAACGAAATCAGTGAATTGTCAAAATCAGGATATGCAGCGCTCCGGGAAAACAAAATTGAAGACGCCATCACCATCTTTAAAAGTATTCTTGATATGGAAGAAAACAACAACTATGCTTTAGTAGGTCTTGGGGATTCTGAACGCAAAAGAAATAACTTCAGTTCTTCAATTGAATACTATTCAAAATGTTTATCATATCATCCTGGAAATAACTACGCACTTTTTGGACTGGCAGACTGTTATAAAGCTGTTAATCAGTTAAGCAAAGCAATAGAAATCTGGGAACAGTATCTTATTCAGGATGACAGAAATATCACTGTTTTGACTCGTGTTGCTGATGCATACAGAAAAATCAAGGATTTTAAAAAATCAAAATCACTTTATCTTAAAGTTCTTGAAATGGAAGAAAACAATGCATACGCATTAATCGGACTTGGTCACCTTAACTATGATTTTAAGGAATACAGAGATGCACTTTATTACTGGACAAAAATGTACAGCACAAATCCGGAAAGTGTTGATATCCGTGTTCTTACATCATTAGGAAACTGCCACAGAAAACTTAAGAGCTTTGAACGGGGTGTTCCTTTCTTTGAAAAAGCACTGGAAAAAGATCCTTTGAATTTCTATGCACTTTTTGGTCTTGCAGACTGCTACCGTGGGATGAACCAGCAATACCGTTCAATCCAATACTGGAACAAAATTCTTGAAATCGATCCAAACAATAAAGTAATTCTTACTCGTGCCGGTGATGCTTACAGAAATACTGGTGATTATAAACTGGCAACAGAATACTATAATAAGGCAATGTCAATTGATTTTGATGTTTACGCCGCACTTGGTCTTGCATTAATCAACAAAAGTGAAGGAAATTACACAGAAGCAATTAACAGATTGAATCAGCTTATTGAGGATGATCCAAAGAATTACAGGCTTTATATTGATATTGCCGACTGTTATATGAAAATAAACGAAAAGCAGAAAGCAATAGAAATCCTGGAAAGTTTCCAGAAACAGGGGCTTAGAAGTCAGGCTATTTCTGATATGCTTGACAAAATACATACAAACAGACCTCTCATTTAATGCTGGGAACTCCTATGTCAGAATTGATCACTCTTTCAGAACTTTTGCCTGAAGAAATTTCAGAAAAACTTGAACTTTCTCAAAAATTCCGAGGGAAACAAATTTTCCAGTGGATAGCAAAAGGTGTTTCAGAATTTGACCAAATGACAAATCTAGACAAAAATCTCAGAAACCAGCTCAAACAAAAATCAAGAATTTTTTCTACAAAAATAACAAAACTTCTGGAGGATCCTGACGGAACAATTAAACTCCAGATAACTCTTAATGACGGACTTTGCATAGAAACAGTTCTGCTTATAGATAAAGAAGGAAGAAAAACAGCATGTGTAAGCTGCCAGGCCGGATGTGCAATGAAATGTGCATTCTGTATGACAGGTACACTGGGGCTGGCAAGAAATTTAACCGGCGGCGAAATTGTAGAAGAATTCCTGCATCTGGAAAAAATTGCCGGTCATCTTGATAACATTGTTTTTATGGGCATGGGAGAACCTATGCAGAATCTTCCAGGCATCAGAAAAGCGCTGGAAATACTTACTCACAAAGATGGAAGAAATTTAAGCACCAGACGTATTACACTAAGCACCTGCGGATTAACAAAAGGTATTTATGATCTTGCAGACAACGGGCCTCACATGCGCCTGGCATTGTCATTAACAACAGCAGATCCGGAATTACGTGAAGAATTAATGCCAAGTGCAAAAGGAAACCCTCTGCCGGAATTAAAAAAAGCCCTTTCCTACTATACAAAAAAAACAGGTAAACGAGTTACTCTTGAAGCAGCCTTGTTAAGCGGTAAAAACACAAGTATAGAAAGTGCCAGAAACATGGTAAATTTTGCCCGGGGACTAAACGTTTATATAAATTTAATTCCGTGGAATGAAGTTGAAGGCCTTGATTTTAAAACACCAACCCATGCAGAATGCAAAAAATTTTCTGATTATCTTGTAACCCAGGGGCTAAATGTTAATTTAAGAGTTAGAAGAGGTGAAAAAATCGGTGGTGCATGTGGCCAATTAGGAAGTACAGTGAGCAATTCAATGAAAAAAATTTAATAAATTTTTCTTGATAATTTGCAAAAGTGAATATATAATTATAGTATTAACGATTGGCAAAAAGTCAATCTAAACCAGGAGACATTGGAATGCAGAAAAAGATTTACGTAACAGGCATGGATGATGAAGGAACAGCAGCAAAAGTTAATGACGCAGTAAAAGCAGTTGCTGGAGTTACAGCAGTTGTAGCCAGTGTTGAAAAATGCCAAGTTTGTGTTGATTTTGACGGAGCAAGTGAAGATGCTATCAGTGCTGCAATCAGTTCTTGTGGCGTAATTCCACTCTGTTAATTAAAAAACTATGAAAATTACAATTCTTGATGGGCATGCTCTTAATCCTGGTGATTTAAGTTGGGATGTTTTGTCTGAATTTGGTGATTATAAAGTATATGACCGCACTGCCCCAGATGAAGTTGTTAACAGAATCGGGGACAGTGAAATGGTTCTCTTAAATAAAGTCCAGATTACAGATGAAATTCTCTCTAAGTGTCCAAATTTAAAATATATTGGTGTACAGGCAACTGGTTATAATGTTATAGATTTAGAATCCTGTACAAAACGGGGAATTACTGTTACAAATGTTCCCGCATACTCAACAAAAAGTGTTGCTCAGATTGTTTTTGCTTACATTACAGAATTTGCTACAAAATCAAATATTCACTCTGAAGATGTTAAAAAAGGCGGCTGGATAAATTCAAAAGATTTCTGCTACTGGAAACAAAGTCCTGTGGAACTTGAAGGAAAAACCCTTGGAATTTTCGGATATGGTTCAATCGGGCAAAGAGTTGCTTATTTAGGAAAAGCTTTTGGAATGAAAGTAATCGTCTGCACCAGAAGAAAATTAGATGAATCTTATGATGTTGAACAGGTTTCAAAAGAAGAATTATTTTCAAGAAGTGATTTTTTAAGTCTTCATGCTCCATTGACAGCTGAAACTCAAAACATTGTTGATGAATCAACTTTAAAACTCATGAAAAAATCAGCATTTCTCATAAATACAGCAAGAGGCGGATTCATTGATGAAAATGTTCTTGCAGATTATTTGAATAATGATAAAATTGCAGGATTTGCATGTGATGTTTTGCGCTCAGAACCAATGGATAAAAACTGCCCTCTTCTTAAAGCAAAAAACTGTATTATTACGCCTCACATTGCATGGGCACCGCTGGAAACCCGTCAGAGACTTTTAAATGTTGTAGTAAGCAATATCAGAAATTATCTTGACGGCAACCCAACAAACGTTGTAAACAGCTAATTAAAAAATATAAATTAAGGGGATAAAAAAAATGAAATTTAATGGATTAGTATTGTTTCTGGAAAAGGATGGAATTTCAGCTGATTTAATTCTTGATCCAAAATATCATGGAGAAACAGCAGAAAATGCAAAGTCACACCTTTTGGAAACTGCAGGAATTCCTAATCTTGATGCAGAAATTATCGCAGATTCTAAAGTTTTTATCGCAAAAGATGATTTCGGAATCAACTGCACTTCATCAAAAGCTGCAGAAGCAATGGCTGCCAACGGAACAGCATGTGTTGTAGCAAGTGAAATTGATAAAGACTTCAGAGACAGTCTTGAATCAAACTACATTCTTCCATTGGATCTGGATAAAAAAAGCATTGCAGATATGTTCCGCACTTTTGAAAATAAAGACACTGAATGCAAAATTGAACAAAAAGAAGACGGTTCATGGAAACTTAAACTGATTGCCGGTTCACTTTCGAAGAGTTATATCATAAGAGTTGAAGGCGCTTCAAAAGAAATGATTGAAAGCGGCAAATGGATTGGACTCAGATAATACATTAAAATAATAAAAAGCCACAGATTTTTTGGTTAAAGTGCACCCTTAAAGTTGAGCAAATAAAGTTCAATTTTATGAGGTGCATTTTTTATTTTAGAAGCCTTTTACAAGCTTCCGTTTTTTTAATTCCCTGCAGATAATTTTTACAATCTGCTTTGGGTTATATTTTGCAGTATCAATAATCAAATCGGCAAATTCATAATCATTGTTGTCTATCTGATAAAGTTTCTGGTAACGGCGACTGTCTTCACCATCTCTCATAGCGGTAAACTTTTTGATTTCTTCAATATCTCCGCCTTCCCTGTTAAAAATTCTCACTGCCCTGGTTTGATCGCTGGCATAAAGATAAACTTTTAAATCAGCTTCTTTAAGTACCCAAATTGCAAGGCGGCTTCCCAAAACACTGGATTCAGATTTTGCCAGTTCAACTTGTCTTGTATCTACAGTAATATCATAGCTGTCATCTGTTTTTGCATTCTCTATAACCTGGGCAAGGGTTAAACCTTTTTCCTGAGCCAACTGTCTGAATGTAAAATTAACCAGTTTTATTCCTAATTTTTTTGAAAGCATTGTACTTACAGTTGTATTTCCGCAGCCACTTTTTCCGCTGATTGCAATTCTTACTTCATTTACTGGTTTCATAATACCTCCTCCCATAAAAAGTCAAGAAGATTGTTTCAACAATTGATTGACTTTTTACGCTATTCCGTAATGTAATGAGGAACAGCAGTTCAGTGTAAGGTAAAGCCCCGCTATTTTAGCGGTTTTATCTTACATTCCTTTTTTTTAATATTATACAAATATTTTTAGTAGATTAACAAGTGATAATTGGCCAAGTTAGGTTACCGCAAAAAGCAACCTGATTACGTTCATTTATCTTTTGTAGCTACTCAGTGACAATAAATTTGTAAGAATAAAAACCTTCCGTCCATAGATTACCAATTTCGTTATAACTTGTATAACAACTATTTGCAATCAATTCATACTCTCCAGGTTTATCGAAAGCAATTTCCATTACAATTTTACCATTCTTTCCCTTTACCTGAACTGGAATAACACATAAATTAACATCGTCGGTCCAAGGTTCATAAATATCACCATCAATTATCTTACAATCCTTTGGAAGTCCTTTAAAGTAAACAAAAAAATCTGTTTGTCCATTTTTATCATAAAGAATATCGAACAATAAACAAGTTATCTCTGTTTTTTCACTCACCGCCAAATTTTGTTTCTCAATTTTTACTCCCATGGACGGTAAATCTAGGGGCTCGAGAAAACAAGAATTAAATAACAATGCAATTATTGTAAAAAATATTATGGTTTTCAATTTCATAATTTTCTCCCGCTAGCCCAATATAATCACTTCTCTTATATTTATTCCCTATCCGTTAAAAAGAAATCACTTACTTTAAATTCAAGACATCCATTATTTCTAGTGTAATCATTAACTTTCACATCTAAATTAAAAAATTCAATGAAAAAACTTTTCACGCTGCCCATCTATCTGAATAACTTCTTCTTTCTGCATTGTAACCGCATCATTCTTTCTAGTAACTTTAAGAGTATAATCTTCAACTACACTTCTTGTACTATTCAAAATTGAATAAATGAAATAATATTCATCTGGTTCTTCCCAATATTTTTTTCTGCTTTCAAAAAGTTGCTCATTTTCAAAGTCTACACCTGGATCATAATTTGATTTACATCCTAAGAAAATATAAACTACCAAAGTTTTTCGACATTATAGAACTCCATAATCATTTAATATTTTTTGCAGCTACTCAGTTACAGTAAATTTATAAGTAAAATGCTCCTCGTTCCAAATATTACAGATTTCAGCATCATTAATAGAACACCCATTTAATTTCAGTTCATATTCTCCTGCTTTATCAAAACTAATTTTTAAACGGATGATTCCATCGCTACCCTTTAATTGTGCAGGAAAGATACAGACAATTTGTTCTGTTGTCCATGGTTCGTAAATGGCCCCTTCACAAATATCATATTTTTTAGGGAGACCATTAATATGTACAATAAAATCTGTCTTATTATTAAAATATGCATTGTGAAAAAAAACTGTTATTTCAATCTCTTCATCAGTCTGCACGTTTAATTTTTCAATTTCTACCCCCATAAGAGTAGAACTAATATCTTCAAAAACACACGAACTTAAAACAAATGTTACAAAGATTGAAAATAAAATCATTTTTATTTTCATAGACAATATCCCCTTGATGTTATTGTATCCTTTAGTTTCTCAGAATCAATTTCTTTATTTAAACTTTTAAATTTTTCAAACCAAGATGTTAAAGATTGTACACTAAAATAGTTGTATGGAGTAAATATTTGTTCCACCGAATAGTTTTTTAACAGTTCATAATAGACATCGTAATAGAAATAAGAATAACTCTTTCCGTTTCCTAACAGTCTCGATTTAAAATTTTTTACAGTACTATTATTTGAATAATACTTACTCATCAAATAATACCCCATAAAATATCCCCAGGACTCAATCAAACATACCTGTTTACTAGTTCCATTATTATAACAGTTTT
>JAEDJS010000017.1 GCA_016296205.1 Treponema sp.
AAGGAAGTCGCAGTTCATTTCCTTTTTCTTCAAGAAGTTTCAAATCCCTGAATACTTTAGCTCGAAGCTTGACTTGGAGAGTAATTATGAAATCAAGGCTCGGTCTTTCGCCTTTTTCTGTTTCATAAAACTCTACTGAAACTTTTTGTCCATGTTTCAATTATAGGATATTTCCTATATTTGTCAAGATAAAAAATTTAGACAGGCTTGCCCGGTCCGAGTTTTTAATGAAAACAGAACAAGATTTTTTCTTTCTAAATCTTAAAATTTTATTTCAAAAAAAATGGATACACAGTTAAAAAAAATTGCCATTCTCTTTGTCGATAAAAATGTTCTTACACTATAATTTTGGATTTCTTTGCTCCACAATTACTACAGATTTCCCCAGAATTTTCTGTTTCGCACGCTTCACAAATCCATACAGGAGTTCTAAAGTAAGAAGTTTTTTATGCCGATATTCAAAGGGTGAAAATCTTTAGTTTTTTTAGAAAATTCAATTTACAGTCTCACAAAATAAAGTTAATTTGGGTATTTACGCTGATTTTTTCTTTAAGCGGTATTTTTTCTCCAGCTTTTGCCTATGTGTGCAAATACAAGGAAGATTACTGGAGACTTTACCACATTCACTACCAGCAGCTTCCTGATGATGTAATCGAAAATATTTACTGGCTGGAAAAAGCAGTGAATGCCGATTTTGCCAATCCTCAATATGCAATAGCAAAAATTAAAGACGAAACTGAATGGGAAAAATACAGATATTTGTTCCAGATGCACATCAACCTTAAACTGGTGGAACAGCACTTAAGACTGGGCAGAATCTACGACAAACAGGTGGCTTATTTTTACGATGCACCATGGAAAGAAGAATACCTTAGGGATCTGGAAAAAGCTTTAAGCTGCTACAAGGCCGGTTACTATTACTGGCAGGAAGCAAAACTTTGGGCAGAAAAAGCAGGAACCGGTTCATTCAGATTTTTAACATTGACTGAGATTCAAAACTGGGAAGATGAAAAAGAGCGAATAAAAACCGGTGAATTAAATTACCAGAAAATGCTTGACAGAGAATGCGCTCGTTTGGAAAATGTAATTCAAAAGTTCAAAGAAATGGATACAAATTATTAAAACCTGGAGAAAATAATGGCTGGAATTGAAATAACAAAATTATCATATAACGAGGATCTGGAGTTTAAACCAGTTGAAACAAAAGGTGAAATTCTTTATGTTACAGATTCTAATGTATATAAACTTGATCTTACAAAAAAATTTTTTTCACAGTTCAAGGTAAAAACCGTAAAAAATAAAGGGGCAAAATTTCTGCAGGGTTCAAGCCAGACAGATTCAAAAGCCCACCTGATAGTAATTCCAGCTGGAGAAAAATATAAATCAATGGACACAGTTCTCCAGATTTCTGCCTTTGCCCAAAGCCTTAATTTTAGCCGTAAAAGCAGATTTGCAGCCATTGGTGGTGGAGTTACAACTGATCTAACTGGTTTTGCAGCAGCAATTTACAAGCGTGGTATCAGCGTAGATTTTTATCCTACAACTCTTTTAAGCATGGCAGACGCAGCTGTTGGCGGAAAAACCGGCTGTGACTTTGGAAGCCTTAAAAACACACTGGGAGCTTTCTGGTGCGCAGAAAATATCTGTATGAATACACAGTTCCTTACTTCCCTTCCTCAAAAAGAGTTTATCAGCGGACTTGGTGAAGTTATAAAAACTGGTCTCCTTTTTGACAATCAGCTGGTAAATTTCTTTGAAGAAAATTCAGAAAAGATTTTAAGCCGTGATGTTGAAATTCTTAAAACTCCAGTAAAACGTTCTGCAGAACTTAAACTTGAAGTTGTAAAAAAAGATTTGCGTGAAGAAAACATTCGTGCATTCCTTAATCTGGGGCACACATTTGGTCACGCCTTGGAAACAACAAAGGGTCTTGGAAAAATTACTCACGGAGAAGCTGTTGCATGGGGAATATCAAGAGCCGCAAAACTTTCACTAATTGAAGGACTTTGTGATACAGACTACTACAATCGTGTAATCAACCTTCTGGAAAAATTCGGATATGATACAAACCCAGTTACAGATGCAAAACAAATTCAGAACATTATTCAGGCAATGAAAAACGACAAAAAGAACAATGATACAAATTCCATCAGATTTGTTCTTCAGAAAAATGTTGATGACAATCTTACAAAAGAAGTGTCTGTAGAAAACATTATTAAAAGTTTGAGTGAAAAATAAAATGACACAGATTGACTGCCACAAATATTTTGATTTTGCTGCCACAGGAATTCCAGATGCAGAAATTATCCGCAGTTCTATTGAACAGTCTCTGGAACATTGGGGAAATCCATCCAGTATTCATGACTGGGGTAAAGATGCAAAAAATGTTTTAGAAAATGCCCGTGAAATTTGCGAAAAAGTTTTAAACGTAAAAAAAGGCACTGTATATTTTACAAGCGGTGGCACAGAAAGTGACCACATTCCTCTCCTTGCAGTTATCAACAGGCCGGTAAAAGGATCAGTTGCCATCAGTAATATTGAACACCCTGCCCTCAGAGAAATGAAAAGTTCACTTGAACACGCAGGATTAAAAGTAGTAAGCATACAAAGTGATAAAAACGGTTTTGTTACAAAAGAAAACGTTCTTGCCGCTTTACAGGAAGATACAATTTTTGTAAGCGTAATGGCTGTAAACAACGAAACTGGTGCTGTAAACGATATTTATTCAATTGCAGATGCAATCACTGAATTTGGTAAAGGAAAACGAAAACCATTTTTTCACGTAGACTGTGTTCAAGCAGCGGGAAAAGTTCCACTAAAATTAAATCACCTGGGCATTGACAGTGCAGCACTTAGTGCCCACAAAATCGGGGGACCAAGAGGAATCGGGATTCTATATCTTTCAAAAGAAATCAACGCTTTTATGAGAGGTGGCGGACAGGAAAAAAATGTTAGAAGTGGAACAGAAAATGTTTTTGGAGCCGTAGCCTTTTCTAAATGTCTTGAAAAATATTTCTGGAACCAGGAACGATTTGAACTTCAAAAAAAATGGACAGAAGAATTTATCCAAAAGTTGATTTCCCAGACTAACGGAAAATGCACAATTATTCCTCACGGAAGAATTGAATTGCAGGACAATTACAGTCCATGGGTTGTTCAGGCTGCATTCAAAAATATTCCCGGCCAGGTAATGGTTAGAGCGTTAAGCAGCAAAGGTTTTTACATTTCAACTGGAAGTGCCTGCAGTGCCAGTAAACAGAGCAGACCAATTCTTGATGCCATGAACATCAGTGGTGCAGAAAAAGAAACAGCGGTAAGATTCAGTTTTGGTCACTTAACAACCTGGGATGATATGGAAAATTTGTTAAAAGCTGTAAAAGAGACTTGCGAAATATTTAAATAAATGTTAGTATCTGCAAAGTAATTCAATAATTCATTTAATAAATTCCAGATACATAACTAAGGAAGGACAACATGGCAATTAGAGGTGAACTTTACACAAACCAGGTAAAAGTAGACAAACGTTCATACTTTTTTAACGTAAAAGAAAACAGAAATGGTGACGTATTCCTCCAGGTTGTAGAAAGCAAAGGCGGAGAAGATGAAAGACACGCCATTGTTATTTTTGCAGATGAAATGCAGCAGTTTTTAAGCGGAATGGAAGACAGCCTTAAGTTCATTGAAAAGAACCGCAAAGAAAATGCAAAAGCCAAAGCAGAAAAAAAAGCTGCTAAAGAAGCAAAATATTCTGCAAGTGCAAACAAAGATTCTGCTCCAGCAAAGAAAACTGTTTACCGCCGCAAGGGAGAAAGTCGTCTTGTTGCAGAAAAACGTGCAGAACGTCAGTTAGACGGAGTTAAAAGAACAGGAAAAGTTCACGTAATTTCAAAGAGAAAAGCAAACGAAGAATAACTGTCTTTTCTGACATTTATCGATTGAAGCCAACAGAAAATAATTTAAAATTTATAAAACCTCAAAGTATTTAAATCTTAAAACTCAATCTCTGAATAGGAGAAGGGCCGATTTTTAAACAGACTTCTTTATGAGCCTTTGTTGGATAACCTTTATGTTTAGCATAACCGTATTCAGGATAAAGCTTATCGTATTCAACCATCAACCTGTCTCTTGTTACTTTTGCAATAATACTTGCTGCCATAACTTCTGGAAATTTTGCATCAGCTTTTACTTCAGGCCGGCAATTAAAAGGAACTTTCGGAATGTAAATTCCGTCTGCAATTCCTTCAAGATTCTGAACATCAACATGGGGAAATCTTTTCTGCAAATCTTCAAAGGCTCGCTGCATTGCAAGAAGACTGGCATTTAAAATATTGATTTTATCGATTTCAAAATGTTCTACAAGTCCTACACCCCAGTAAGATTTCTGAATAATTATTTGGTAAGCAGCTTCTCTTTTTTTTTCCGAAAGTTTTTTTGAATCATTTAAAATTTCAAAAGGAAAATCAGAATGCAAAATAACACAGCCTGCACTAACCGGACCTGCCAGTGGTCCTCTACCAGCTTCGTCAAATCCTGCAATCATTTTTAATTCCCCCTATAAGTAACATTTTCTTCATTATAAGTTGAATAAATATCTTTAAAAATTGAATCATCCCAACTGCTGTTACAATTTACTTTAACATTAAATAACTGTCCCCGACTTTTTACAAGTTCAAGAATGCGTTTACTGGTGCCCAAAGAATAAAGTTCACCACCTCTAATATTTAAATTGGAATTTGTTAGACAAAAAATTCCAGAGGTAATTGAATTTGAAACAAATCTTGAATTAAGGCAGTTAATTTTAGAATTTGACCCATTTACACAAACAGAATAATTTTCACTGTTGCAGGTAATTCCCGAGCTTACAAAATTAAATTCAGATTTGCGGCAATCTATGAGATTCAAATAATTTTGCGATGTGCCAGTAAGTTCGCAATCCCTGAAAGTGAGTTTACTTGACAAAGCAATTATAAAATTATCAGAATTATTTTTTTCAAGAATCACATCATGGAATTCAACATTTGAATCTGTGAATTTTAAAACAGCATTTTTATCAAAAACAAAATGACAGTCATTTCCAAAAATCATGGCATCTTTTTTAATTTCATAAATTCCATCAGGAACTTTTATCATTCCGGTTACATGAAGACGACCATTGTTTGTGCGGTTTAGAGAATCAACTGCCTGCCTGAAATCTGTCCAGGGATTAAAGAAACTTCCATCCTGTTCATTATCACCAGATTCGCCAGAAAGGTAAAAATTATATTCATCTACAAGCACATTATAATTTGACATTGCACTTGTGTTACCGGCTTTGTCTTTACAAAAAGCATAGACTGTATAAAATGCTGCCTGCTGATCAACACTTTTTAAAACAATATTTGTTCCCGGTTTGTATTCCTTAAATTTCTGTGAAGGTAAAGTAAGAGTTCCAGTTAAAGTTGAATTATTAAATCCACTTTCTGTGAGCACCGGTTTACTTACTGAATAATAAATTGTTTCATCACTGTTACTTGAAATTGTAATGTACACTTTATCGCCTGTAACATTTTGCTTGGAGCTGGAAACAATTTCGGGTTTATTTGGAGGAAGTGTGTCTATAAAAAAATCAACATCCTGATTTCCCTGATATAAACCGTTGCAATAAAGTTCAAAATTATGGGTATGATATAATTCTTCACCATCAAGAATTTCAAGTTGAATTTTTTTCCACTGCCCTTTTGAAATTCCAGAAAGATTGCTGCATTTACCGCCACTGATTCTGTATTCACTTAATGAAGGAAAAATTTGAATTGAATTTAAACTTGTTTTTGAAACTACCATATCCGGGCGGCACAACAACTTAAACTCATTTACATTTTTATTTCCGTTATTAACAAGAGGCTGCCAGCGTACAACATGCTCAACACTTCTGTCTACCTTAACACTTTTGCCTGCACCCTGCCACAAAGAGGAATCAACCTGGTACAAATAATTCCGGTCTTTAAAAACAATTGTTTCCCAGTCATCAATAATAAAAGGATAATCCTGTCCCAGAGAAAAATCAGAATTCCAACCTTTAATATTCAGAACAAAAAAATAATCATTAACAGAATCACTGCCAGTTTTTTCTACTGAAATTTTACATGGAACATATCTTTCAAGTTTGTTATCAAGGCTCAGATTGATTGTATTATTTTTTACAGGAGTCTTACAGTTATTTGGGAAAAATTTAAAATTTTCAGGAATCTGCAAATTCATTCCGCTGGTATAAGAATAAATGGGTTTGTAGTTAATTAATTCCACAAAAGATTTTTCTTCCGGCGAAAGATTTTTAACCTGGGGGAAATTTGCAGTGTAATCAATTATTACATCAGTTCTAACACCATTTTTGTCTACTGCAGCAATGTGAAGTTTTACAGGTCCAACTTTATCGATTAATGCCGGCTCATCGTAAATAAATCCAAAAGAAAGAGGATCATTTTCATCCAGGGAATAATAGATTTCTTCATCATTTAAGTTGTTGATTACAAGAGCCTGTTTATTATACCAGATGCCTGGAAGGGGACTTAAAACATTTTCCTTCTGGAGAGCAAAAATATTAAAAGTACAAAAAAGTGAGAACAAATAATTAATGATTAAAAATAATCGTTTCCCCATAAATAATTATTTTTTAAAAATTGGTTCCAGAGCTTTTCTTAATTCCGGATAAGGTTTATAGAAATTTTCTTCCAGCTCATCCTGAGTTAACCCAACAAGTTCGTGACTCTGATAATTAATCCAGCGGTCCTGATCTGGAGAATCAATAACAATTTCCCGGCACCAGTAGTCTGGGGTTATAGGAAGTTTTTCTTTATATGTAAAATTTTTATAATCATGCACAACAACTTTAATATCTTCTCTTGGAATTCCTTTATCAATAAGCACACTTACAAGATAATTTAAAGTTCGTCCTGAATCAAAAATGTCATCTACTAAAAGAATTTTATCTCCCTGGCGAAGATGTTCTGGCGAATAAGTCCAGCCGTCAACTCTAACAGAACTATGCATTCGAATATCACTGTAACTGTGGGCAACAACTGCAGCATACATAATTGGCTTGTGATTCTTTAATGCAATTTTGTAATATTCACTGATGATGTTTGCCATGTAAGCGCCACCTCTCAATGAAGTATAAATTACATCAGGAACAAATCCATCTTCAAAATACATTTTATGAGCAAGCAAAAGTGTATTATTTCTTAGCTGGTCATACTGCAAAAATTCTTTCATTACAACTCCTCCACAATTTTATCTTTTTTTTCTATCAGGATTTTAACTGTTCTAGTAGAGCCTGATTCTAATTTATTTGAAACTGATTTTGAATCATTCTTTTTTAAAGATACAACCAGTTTTTGATTTTTTAAATCAACGCAGAATTTAACTTGTTTTGCAGAAGTTGAATCAGCACCAATGTTTTCTTTAAGAATAAGATTTGCAAGATTATCTTCAAGCTCCTTCTGAATAAGACGTCGCATTGGTCTTGCACCCATTGAAGGGTCATATCCATTTTGAATAAGATACTCCCGGGCCTTTGGTTTTAATTCAAGAGAAATATTTTTTTCTGCAAGGCGTTCTTTTAGTTCATCAAGCTGAATATCAAGAATCTTGCTAATTTCTTTGTGGCTCAATGTATTAAACACAACAATATCATCAATTCTGTTAATCAGTTCTGGGGCCATAATGCGTTTTAACTCTTCCATTGCACTGGCTTTAATATCTTCGTATGGTAAGATTCCATCCTGAACTGTAGAAAATCCAATGCGGGATTCACTTGTAATTTTTCTGGCACCAGCATTACTTGTCATAATCAAAACAGTATTTCTAAAATTAACTGTGTGTCCAAGATTATCACTCAACTGACCTTCTTCAAGCACCTGGAGAAGCAAATTGAATACATCGGGATGAGCTTTTTCTATTTCATCAAGAAGAACAACACTATATGGCTTTTCTCTAACCCGTTCTGTAAGCACGCCCCCTTCTTCATATCCAACGTAACCAGGAGCTGCTCCAACCAGACGGCTAGCATTATGTTTTTCCATATAATCACTCATATCAATTCTAATAAGAGCATCTTCTGTACCAAACAAAAATTTTGCCAGTGTCTTTGCAAGTTGAGTTTTACCCACGCCTGTAGGACCAAGGAAAATGAATGAACCAACAGGACGCTTTGTAGAACTTACACCAGTACGGCTTCTTCTTACACTTGAACAAATAGCATTTACAGCTTCTTCCTGACCAACTACTTCCTTGTGGATTTCGTTTTCCATATTAACAAGCCTTGTGTTTTCGCCGTCATCAAGATTTGAAAGAGGAATACCAGTAATGGAACTAATTACTTTGGAAACATCATCAACAGTTACATGGCTGCGTGCCTTTTCTTTTGATGCAACATTAAGTCTGGCATATTCAATTTTTGATTTTAACTCAAGAACTTTATCTCTAACAACAGCGGCCTTTTCATAATCCTGTGTATTTACAAGCTGCTGTTTTTCTTCCATGAGCTGTTTAACTTCATTCTGAAGAACTTCAAGTTCATCATTTTTTTCCTGATTTTTAATTTTAATTACAGCACCAGCTTCGTCCAGAATATCAATTGCTTTATCCGGCAAAAATCTTTCTGGAATATATCTCTGTGAGAATTTTACAATTTTCTGAATTACACCATCTTCGTAGTAAACATTATGAAAATCTTCGTATTTTGGTTTAATAGCGGCAAGAATTGATTCTGTATCGCTGCAATTTGGTTCTTCAACTCTTACGCTCTGAAAACGACGGACAAGTGCAGAATCTTTTTCGATATATTTTCTGTATTCTTTTGTTGTTGTAGCCCCGATACATTGAAGTTCACCACGGCTTAGTGCAGGCTTAAGCATGTTACTTGCATCAAGAGAACCTTCTGGTCCGCCAGCACCAATGATTGTATGAAGTTCATCAATAAACAGAATTATATTTTTTGATTCCAGAACTTCTTTCATCATTAATTTCATCCGTTCTTCAAATTCACCCCGGTATTTTGTTCCTGCAACCATGGCTGCAAGATCAAGAGCAATAACTCTTTTATTCAAAAGATCATGAGGAACATCGCCTTTTACAATTGACTGGGCAATACCTTCAACAATTGCAGTTTTTCCAACACCAGGTTCACCAATCAGAATAGGATTATTTTTTGTACGCCGGCTTAAAATCTGAATTACTCTGTAGATTTCATTACTGCGACCCACAACTGGATCCATTTGTCCTTTTCTTGCAATCCCAGTTAAATCACGGCCATAAAGTTCCAGCATAGAATTTTTAGTCTGACCGTTTTTACCTTTTGCAGTGGAACCATCAGCCATAGAAGAAACGGGTTTTCTATTTCCCAATTTCTGAATATTTTCATGAATCTGTTTATCAAGCAGCTGATCAAGATTTAAATCAATTTTACCAGAAGTTGGTGCTTTTGACTGAACATTCTGAACTGATTCCCGTGCCTGCAAAACCGGAATCTGAGCTTTTGCAAAAAATCTCTGTGTTACACTCTGTTCTTCACGGATGGCAGCAAGCAGAATATGTTCTGTGCCCACATAATCGTTTTTTAGTTCCCTTGCTTCAAGAGCCGCCATATTTAGAAGTGTTTTTACCCGGTTACTAGGAGGTCTGTCTGGCCCGCCAACATCTGGCTGATGTTTTACAAGATTCTGTTCAAGCATCAACTGAAGAGTAAGAGTATTGATTTTCATTAACTGCAATGAATAATAGCCTAAGCCATCACCACTTTTAACTAAAGCAAGCAGAATATGTTCTGGAAATAACTGCTCACTGCCAAGCTTTTTGGCTTCGTTCTGTGCAAGAAAATGAATTAATCTATCTGCCCTTAAGGACAATTCCATAAAGTTGCCTCCAATCCTAAAAAAATAAAGTAAATTAATTATCTTTTAGGATAATGTTTTTTAATTCGTCCTGGAGTAAAATGGCACGAAGACGGTCCCCCTCCATTCTTATATTATCGGCAATATCCGGCTCAAAGTTGAATTTTCCAGCTTTAATAATTCTTTCTATATTAGTAAACATTATTTTGTATGGCAAAAAATTCAGTTCTTTATGTTGAATTCCTTCAATCAAACCTGCATTCACCCCCATCTTCATAGCGCACATAATATCAATTGCTTCCTGGCGGGTAATAAATTTAGAAAATTGACTGATTCCATATGCACGAAAAACATCATGTTTTAAAAGAGTTGAATTTTTTCTGGTATAATTTAAACAGCAGAGCCTTTCTTCTTCAATAATGTTCATCAGTTCCTGTTTAAAATTTGCATGCTGATCAAGTTCAGTGCCATAAAAACTATTTGTTGTAGAAATTTCAAAAAAACTTCCCTGACTGTATGCATCTTTAGAAAAGTTAAAAATAGAACCTTCCCGAGAACCTCTAAAACATGAAGACAGACTTATCTGTTTATCAAGCAGCCGTCTGGAAACCTCCCCGATTTTTCCTGTTAATGCTAAAAATGGAAGATGAACCATTGTCTTAAAACTTATTCCGCTTCCTACATCGCAGAAATTACTGTTAAGGTAACCAAATTCATAACTGGCCGCATACTGAAGATTCTGCTGCATCTGAAGATCAATATTTCTGCAATTTTCGTAAGCATTTTCTGTATCACTTCCTGGCATAATGCATTTGATTTTAAGATGATCAACATCATTGATTATGAAACAGCTCAGATAATTTTCGTCATTAACAGCAAGAGTTGCATCTTCTTTGCAGCCTTCATCAAGGATTCCACAATCCACAAGAGTTTCTATCTTAAACAGTTCGGGAGAAGAAATAATATGATATTTTTCTGCATCTTTTATCCGGTTAATTGAATCAAAAATAATTGATTTAACTCGTTCAAGATCGTTTACCCTCAGGCAATTACTAAAAGGAAAATTTGCCAGATTTCTTGTATAACGAACAACAGTTTGTAAAGCAACATCATTGTCTGGACCGTCTTTGCTGAACAATGAATCATTCTGAGCAGCTTCTGAACTCTGATTAGTTTTCATTATTGTCCTCCCCTTTTGCAACAGAACTTTTTTCCAGTGCTTTAAGGTAATCCCGGTACATGGCAGCTTTTTCATAATTTTCTTCTTTTACTGCCTCATCGAGTTTAATCTGTAAAGCAACTCTGTCGTTAAGAACACTTTTAAAAGAAGAAATTCTCTGTGGCAAAGATCCGGAATAAATCTGCTGTTGATTTTTACCGAACATCATCTCCTGAATTTCATTTTTAAAAACCTCATAACATTCAGGGCATCCGGCACTTCTGCTTTTTCTAATTGAACCAAGATTTTTTCCGCAGACAGGACAACATCTTGCATTATTTTTTTCTATCTGCTTAATTGAATCAACAAGTTCGTTAAAAAGAGTTTCAAGCATTGACTGACTTACATTAGGATTTGAAGGATCAACTCCACGCTTTTCTGCACAGTATCTGCAAATATTAATTTTCTTTTTTATGCCTTTTGCAGTTGTCTGTTCAACAAACATTTCGGCTTCATTTTCATGACAAAAATCACACAGCATAATTACCTCTCATTGTATCCATTGGTTTTTCTCTGCCTGCCTTTACTGCCGGAATAACCGATACCAGAAGTGAAAGCAGCAAAGTTCCTGCAACAATAATAAATAAATCACTAAAAGAAATTACAATTGGAATTTCCTGTAAATAATATGCAGGATCAAGAATATGAATTTGATTAAAATGCAATCCGTTCTGACTGTTAAACAACACAAGGAAAAATTTTACAGCTCCGTTTAGTATTTTTTCAAAAAGATGAATTATTCCATTAATATTCACACTGGCCAGAAGTCCCAGAGGAATTCCAATTAAAACACCGCCTAATCCGCATCCAAAACCAGTGGCAAGAAAAGCAAGAGAAATTCCACTGCTGCTGGCTCCTACACTTTTTAAAATTGCAATTTCTTTTTTTCTTTCCATAACAATCATAATAAGTGCAGAGGAAATATTAACGCTGGCAACAAGAACAATAAGAAGCATAATTAAGAGAAGAAGAATTTTTGTTGAAGCAAAATTTTCATATTGTGCTTTATTTATTTGATCCCAACGGTAAATGTATGCACCGGAAATTGAATCTGAATTTTCCCAGTCTGTACCATAAATCCGCTGCTGAACATTCTCTTGGATTTGATAAAGTTTGTTAGTAAAAGTGTCATTTGTAGAAAGAGAAATAATAAAAGATGAACTTTTTGCCGGAAGAATTTTAAAACCAGTTTCAAGTGGAATAAAAAACCAGAGACTGTCCAATTCCTGATAGCCACTGGAAACAATTCCTTTAACTTTAAATGGAGTAGTCCGTGGTAATACATTCAAACTATCACCATTGCCGGCTGCAACATTTTTCTGCCCTTCCGGAATATTTACGGTAACCAGATTAACTGAATCACCAGGATGAACATTCAACTTTTCTGCTATCTGAGTTCCAAGAATACAATCCCTGGAAGAGGATAATTCTGCAGAACCTTCTACAATTTTAAAAAGTGAAGAATAATTTTTATCCGCAGTAAATAAATCATTCTGAACGGCTCTGATAGTTGCGCCACATCTTGTTTTATTTTTAAGCGCAAGACCTGTACTTTGAATTTCTGCAAAGGAATCAGTAATTCCCTGCACTTTATTAAATTCCTCTGCAGTATGAACAAAAGTCTGCAAATTTTTAACCGATTCACTTTTTGAACTAATATAAATGCTTAAATCTCTGCTGCCAAGATTAATCATCCGGCCTGTAATTCCACTTACCATTCCATTACTGATTACTAGAACTGCAACAAGAGGAATAAGACTAATTCCGATGCATATCATGGAACCAATGAGACTTTTTTTTCCTATACCAGAATTCTTGTTTGACGATTTTGAGAAAATTATTCGGGATGCATATAAAAGTGATGACTTGAAATTCATTTTATAATTCCACCTTAAGCTGACCCTTATCAATAAAATATTTTACGTCACCTCTCTGGGCAAGATTCATATCATGGGTTACAAGAATCAAAGTTTTATTATATTTTTCACTTATTTTAAAAAGCATTTCACCAATCATAAAGGCATTTGCAGGATCAAGATTTCCAGTAGGTTCATCTGCAAGTACCAGTTTTGGATTATTGATTAAGCTTCTTGCAACTGCAATTCTCTGCCGTTCTCCACCGCTCAACTGTGACGGAAGATGAGTAGCTCTGTCTGAAAGTCCAACATCTTCCAGTAAAATCTTTGCCCGCTCAACTGCTTCTTTTTTAGGAACACCAGCCATATATGCAGGAAGATAAATATTTTCTAGGGCAGTAAAATCTTTTAGCAAATAATGAAACTGAAATACAAGACCAAGAACATTTTTTCTGTAATCAGTTAATTGGTCTTCGTTGAGTCCGCTTATCAATTTTCCGTCAACAAAAACTTCCCCCCTAGATGGATTATCAAGGCCCCCAATAATATTAAGCAAAGTTGATTTTCCGCTGCCACTTTTTCCAACAATTACACATTTTGAACCTTCTTTTACACACAGGTCCAGATCTTTTAAAATCGTTAATTTTTCACTTTGAGTTTCAAAAGTTTTTTCCAGATTTTTAACTTCTACAATATTACTCATTTCTTAAAACCTCCGAAACAGTAAATTTTAAAACGTTGCGGCTTGCAATCCAACTGGCCAGAAGCGAAGAAAGAATTCCAAAAGCAAAAACAAAAATTATTTCCGATGGAATGATTCTTGCTGGAATTGACCCATATACTGCGAACATTGGATTTTCTTTTACCAGATATCCGCTGGAAGGATTAATAAGCATAGCAAAAAAATATTCAAAATAAAATTGAATTTTAGAAAGCAGGTTGAATACATTCTTCATTTGAGCACAAATAAAAAGTCCAGAAAGAAGTCCAAAAAATGAGCCTTTAAAACCTGTTAAAAATCCCTGAATAATAAAAACATTCTGCACTTGATTTTTTCTGGCTCCAAGACTTGAAAGAACAGCAATTTCTTCCTGACGCTGGAAAACCATTTTGCGAAGAGAATTGTAAATATTAATTCCCACTACTAAAAAAATAAGAAGCACAAGAAGAAAAAGCATATTTTTTTCTATGCGTAATGCTCCAAAAAAAGTTCTGTTAAAGCTTCTCCAGCTTTCTGCTTTTAACATCGGGAAATCTCTGCTGATTTTGGAAATAATTTCACTGTCTTTATTTGGATTAGATAATTTTATTCCATAAATACAGTCTGCACTCTTTCCAAAATATTCCAGTGCATTATCAATATCAATAAAAGCATAAGTTGAATTCAAATCGGCATATCCGGAATGAAAAATTCCCTTTACAACAAATTTTCTTGAATCAGAAAAAAGGCTTGTATCAGAAGAACCGCTTAATGCAAGAATATTCAATGTGGAACCTACGTAACAGCTTAAAGACCGTGCAAGAGAAGAACCAAGAACAATTGGAACTCCAGAAGAATTTTCTTTTAAATCAAAACTACCGGAAATAATTTCAAGTTCTTTTTTCATTCCTGCATCTTTATTCAAAACATCAGAAGGAACTGCCCTGATTACTGCATTAGCTTGTCTTGTAACAGAACCAACAAGTAATCCCTGAGCTTCATAAAATGGGGTGCAGCTTAAAACACTTTTTTCTGAATCACACCATTCAATAAAATCAAAAAGGGAATTATCAATCTGAGTATTTTCCTCTACCAATTTTTTTTGATTTACCCGCACATGATAAGAACTAACTTCCATAATGGTATCAATAAAACTCATCTGGAATCCGTTCATTACACTTAAAGTTACAATAAGTGCACAAACACCAAAACCAATTCCAAGGCTTGCAAGAATTGAGGTTACTTTTGATCTTCCTTTTCTATCTACTCTGGCAAATCTTTTTGAAACAAAAAAAATCCAGTTATCATTCTTCATATTTAATTTTCTCTTCAAGCTTTTTCCCATCAGAATATTTTGTTTCGATTATTACTCCACCTTCGTGATAAATTGTCTGAAGGTAAGTTGATTCATCAAGATAATCCTGTTTAATTCTCAGCACACCATTTTCGTAATGTTCAAGATCTGGAAATGCAGATTTCTTTGTATAAATAAAAATGTTTTTCTTAACTACAGTAATTGTTTTTGTTTTACCTTTACGCAAAGGATCAGGTTCCTGAACATAAAGAGTTTCTTCTTCACTTGTAATTTTTTTATCGGAATTAAAAGTGCGCAATGTTTTTTTATCAAGAACTTCCTTCTGTGAATATTCTTTTTTTGATTCCTTTGCAGATGGTTCAGAATTTTCTGCAACAGGTTCTTCCTTTTCTGATTTATCTTCATCTGATTCTTCAGAAACTTCATCCGGAGTTTTTCCTTCCGCTGCAAGTTTTTCTGCCAGTTCTCTAAGACGCTTTTCTTCTGCTTCCCTTTTGATTCTTAATTCTTCGGCAGCAACTTCATCCGGATCATCAATAAAATGAGAATTAATTACAAGCACAGGATTTCCTGCATCATCAAATTCTCTAACAACCTTCTGTTTTTTCTGAGGAAATTCTTCAAGAATTTTTCTAGGCCGGAAATTTTCTCCCTGATAAAAATAAGTTACTTGTTTTAAAATTTTAGAATCTGCAACGGAACTGCTGTTCTGGTAAACTTTAAGAGCAACAAGTTTATATTTATCATCATAAATTCTGTTTGTAAAAGTTTTAGAATTTACACTGATAAGATTTTTTAAGTTTGAATTTGAAGAACTTCTGCTAACCGAAAACTGTTCTTCCCCATATTCAAAAAGTCTGAGCCTTGCAATTGAATCAAGATAAAAAGATTCTGCAGCACCAGATTCGTCTTCTCCTGTAACAAGTCCTGAACCTTCACTTTGGGGGCCAAACTCAGGGTTCTCCAGTTCTTCAAGAGTTTTCATGTGATTAAGGCTTTCTAAATCCTCAATTGAAATCATGTTTTCAGAAATTGAATCATCTTCGTCATAATAAAAACCAGAATCTGCTATCTGCTCAAGAATCATGCCGGAATCAACTGCATAGCAAATTTCCTGATGAGCCTGATTATAAAGTTCTTCTGTCATCTCTGGATGAAAATACTGAATAATCTTTAGCTGACTTGGAGCAAGAAGAGGAAGTAGAAAATACATTGGTGCAACTGCAACACTTAAACCCATTTACAATCCTAAAAATTCGTTAATATATTCTTCGCAGTCAAAGGGTTTAATATCGTCATATTTTTCGCCAAAGCAAACAAACAGTACTGGTATTCCCAATTCTTTACCAATTGTAACTGCAACACCACCTTTTGCCGTGGAATCATATTTTGTAAGAACAACAGCATCAACACCAACTGCTTCATTAAAAACTTCGGCCTGGCGCAAAGCATTTTGTCCTGTAGTTGAATCCACAACAATAATTTTTTTATAGCAGCCTTCACTTGATTTTGCTTTTGCAATTTTATCAATTTTCTTTAATTCATTAACAAGGTTTTCTTTATTATGAAGACGACCTGCTGTGTCTGCAAGAACAAGACCTCCGCCTTTTGAATTACAGGCTTCACATGCATCAAAAACAACGGCTCCCGGATCACTTCCCATTTGATGTTTAACAACTCTTATGTTCAGATTGTCACCATGCATCTGCAACTGGTCAACAGCAGCCGCCCTAAATGTATCACTGGCACTCATAATAACATTTACGCCCTGACCTTCATAAAGCTTTGCCATTTTTGCAACACTGGTTGTCTTCCCAACACCGTTAACTCCAAGCACCATAAACACATTTGTCTTACCGGGAACAACTTCCAGATGGCATGATTTTACATAAGAAAGAAGAAGTTTTTTTAATTCAACAACAATATCTTCCTGACTGTTGATTTTTGCTTCCCTACATTTTTTTTCAAGTATATCAGTTATTTCTACAGCAGTTTTTGCGCCAATGTCTCCTTCAATAAGCGTATCTGTAAGCTCTTCAAAAAAATCTTCATTCTGTGATTTGTGATGAGAAAATAATTTTCTTAATTTTTCGCCAAAACCCATTATTTACCTCTCTAAGAAATTTTATTCCATAGTAGTAATATTATCTTCGTTTGCAGACTGATGAACTTCAGAAGCTTCCTGACTTTGTTCATCAACACTGTCTATAGTTTCTTCCTGCTCTGTAATAATTTTATAGCGCTGAGAAAGCTCCAGACTCTTTTCTATTTCTCCAGGCTTAACCTTTCTTGCAGTTGCCGGAATAACATTATCAGCAGCTTTAAGATACCTGACTATTTCATAAATAAAAAATGCACCGGCTAATCCAGTTAATCCCAGGGAAATAGCAGAACCGGCATTTACGGCACCCAGAACATTTGGATCAACTGGAATTCCTGCAGCAGAAGATTTTGTAAGAGCCTGTTGATTTCCATAAAAATAAAAAGTAAGAGGAAGAGTACAAATAACTGCAGAGTATCCCCGATACATCCAGATTCTTCGTTTATCAATATTTGAAGAATTGTCTGTAGGCTTCACATCAACTATAAGACTGGCATCCGGTTTTGCAAGATTAGAAGGAATGTAAAAAAATGAACCAATCAACGGCCCCTGAGACTCTTCCTTTACAACAACTTCTTTTCCCTTCTCATTTGTTTGGACTTTATTTGTAATTTTTACAGAATGCTCATCAGTCAGGAACTGCCCGATAACTGAATTTCCAGAAACATAAAGATTGCTCTGAACTTTATCTGCTCCAGTAGATTCATAACGCTGACCGTTTCCGTAAAAAGTTCCAACAAAAGGTTTTTTAAGTGCAACAGAAATTTCACCATTGTTTTCCTGCACAAGAGATGCGGTAATAATAAAGCTTTCTGAATCTTTAAAATTATAATTCAATGACTGACTAAGATAACCATCGCAATAAATTTCTACTGTGTGATTTCCGCTGTTTACAAGAATTGATTCTGGAATTTTATCGTATACAAAACCATCAACTGCAACACGGCCTTTGTTTCTAACAGCTTCCGGTCCTACAGAAAAGAACACTTCCATAGGTTTTGAATTTGTTACAAATGAAATAAGTTTTCTGGAAAGATTTTCTGCAATAGACTGACAGTCACTAAGAGAACCAACTTCGGTTACAACACCAACGCTTTTTGCTCCTGGAAAAATAAACAGTTCTGCCTGAACAGAAGCAAAATTACTGTAAATTGTAATGCGGCCGTCAATAAGCCCGTTTATGTTTTCATTTACAGCCTGGTTGTTAAAATCTGCACTTTTTATTCCCCCGAATTTTGAATTTTCGTTTGGAACAAAAAGTTGATTGGAATCGTTTTTGTAAAGAGAAACCTGTTCTGATTTACTTTTCTGAACAACAGTGTCTTTCTTAAAAATAAAAAATCCCTTTGGATCTTCATCTCTGTTTTCAAATTCAAGCTGAGCCTTTTTTGTATTTTGCAGATTTGTTTCTATCTTTTTTTTAAGCTCAAGAATTTTTTTATCCTGTTCAGCAATTTTTTTCTTATATGAACGAGTTGAATTTTCTGTAAGAATAAAACTGTCTCTTGTCTTATATGCTTTTGAAAGCTCCAGAAAAAATGAAATTCTTTCTGTCTGAAGTTCATTCAATTTTCTGTCCAGCATTTCCCAGTCAGGAGGAAGACGGGTTGCAGCTGTACTCATCTGTTCAAGAATAAGCTGAGGAATTAATGTTGCAGTTCCTTTCTGACTTTCGGATTTTGTAAAATTCTGGGTAAAAGAAAATTCTTTAGCCGCAAGAGTCCACTTGTTTGAATCATCAGAATAAATTTTTCCTGCAGCAAAAATAATGAACAAAAAGCAGATTGAGAAAATTTTAATTCCAGAAAAACAAGCAGGTCTGTTCATTACAAATCATCGCCAGTATCACCGCCAAGAAGAATTCCTTTCTGAGCGGCAACAAGATAGGAATCAAGGAATGGATCAATATCACCATCCATAACTCCCTGAATATTTCCCACATTAAATTTTGTTCTATGGTCTTTAACCATTGTATATGGCTGGAAAACATAAGAACGAATCTGGCTTCCAAAAGAAATGTCTTTTTTCTCTGAAGCAAATTTTTCGTTTTCTTTTTCCTGCTGCTGTTTATAATATTCATAGAGTCTGGAACGAAGTAAACTCATACAGGTTGCTCTGTTCATAATCTGGCTGCGTTCACTGTCACACTGAACAACAATTCCCGTTGGAAGATGAGTAAACCGTACAGCCGAATCAGTTTTATTTACATGCTGACCACCTTTGCCACCAGAACGGTAAGTATCAACACGCAAATCCTCAGGCCGAATATCAACCTCGATTGTATCATCAAGAACAGGAAAAACGTAAACACTGGAAAAAGATGTATGGCGTCTTGCATTGGAATCAAAAGGTGAAATTCTAATCAACCGGTGAACACCAGCTTCTCCTTTTAAATATCCGTAACAATAGGCTCCAGAAATTTTCATATTGATTGACTTTAGTCCACCTTCTGCTTCTTCCTGATCAAGCACTTCAATTTTATAACCATGCCGTTCTGCCCATCGGGTGTACATTCGGCTGAGCATAAAAGTCCAGTCACAGGCTTCTGTTCCACCAGCACCTGCGTGAACACTAAGGAAGCAGTCATTTTTGTCAACTTCACCACTAAGAAGATTTAAAATGCTTTCGTGGTCATATTTATTTTTTGCAGCCTCAAAAAGAGTTTTTAATTCATCTTCCATTTCTGGAGTCTGATCAACCATAGCCATTTCGTATAAAGCTTCCACATCATTAATTTCTGCAACAAGTTCACGCCAAGGTTCTACTCTGCCTTTAAGGTTCCGGATTTCTGCCATCACCTTTTCTGCTTTTTTAGAATCAGTCCAGAAATCTGCACCACCAGAAAGTTCTGTAAGTTCGGCAATGCGTTTATCAATAGACGGAGCATCTAGTCTGTTCCAGACATCCATAATATTTTCTTTAAGTTCTTCTACTGGAACTTTGTAATCTTCAATCATATTTTCTCTCGTAATTATTTTTTATTTTTTCTGATTTGGAATATTGGGAATTCCACCAGTTGATTTTTTTACCGCTCCAGTTCTGACAGGCTGTGTTGAATTACCACCCTTCATCTGGCACTTTTTCCACTTTTTCTGCTTAAGTTCAGTTATAACAAACATTCCATCCAGAGGAAACTGATAAATTCTTACCGTATCATAGTAATCTGTTACCCTGTCGATTTCTTTTTTAATCTTAGCCAGTTCAATTTCTTTAACAGATACACTTTCCCAACAAGAACGCTGAATTTTCTTGAAACCATAAGAGGACAAAACGTTTACCAATGCCTGGGCACTATCTATTCCACCCGGATCTAAAATAACAGAAACAAACATATAACCATAGAATACACTAAAAAACCAGTTAATACAATATATTGAAGAAAGTTAAAAAAACTTGCAAAAATAATCAAATTAGGGCAAAATAAAAGTATGAAAAAATCACTTTGTATGATTGCAATTTTAATCTTTTTTGCAGCCGGTTTATGCTTTGCCCAAAACTCTCGGCCAATTGCTTCTAATCTGCAGGCCCATGGAATTGACAGCCAGACAATTTTAGTACAGTGGTCACTGCCTTCTCACACAAAAAATCAGTCAATCAGCAGTCTTAAAATTTTTATTTCAGAAAAACCCATTACAAGTTACCAGGAATTATCAAAAAAAGAACCTGCCGCTCAGTTAAAATACAACGCAGTAAATTTCAGACACAAAGTTAATGATTACCATGAATATTATTACGCCCTTGTAAGCTGCACAAAACAGGGAGATTTTTCACTGGATTTTTACAATCAGGATGAAGCCTGGTTTGATGAAGAATTTAACAAGCCATCTCTTACTGGTCAGGAAAAAGATTACCCGCTTATTCTCCCGGGAGTTAATTCAACTGTAACAGGAACTCGTGTAAAATTGGACTTACAAAAAACTGTTCCCCAAAAACAAAAGCAGAAACCAAAAAAAATTTACGAAAATGGCCAGATGCGTGAAGTGCCCCTGCCTTTTATAGAAATTATAGGAGCAAGAAAAAAGAAACGTGGAACAATTTCAAAAACTGCAGAAGACTCTGTAAAATTGATTTTAAAAAACAGTTCTGTTCAGAAACCACAGATTAAGTTACTGGACCCATTTATTTTTGAACAGGAAAGATTAAAGAATGCCACTGGAGACAGTTATTTTCTAAAAGAAATAATTGATAAATTTTTTAATGAATGCAACTATTCCAAAGCACTGAAAGAACTGGAGAAATTTACTTCAATCAACAGAGACAAAGACATTTTACGAAGAGCCTTTTTCTACACAGGCCAATGCTATTATTTTACAGGCGATTACCAGAAAGCATTATTCAACTTTCTTGAAGCTGATTTTGACGACTTAAATAAAAAGTGGACAAAAAGCACCCTTACCCTGATGGAAATAAATTAGACCTTTTTTATCTGATTGAGCGGATAAGACTGATGAGGCGATTTTCACGTTCTCTTGCGGTTTTAAGAGAATAACTTGTTTCTTCCGACTCTGCTTTTTTAGACCGTCTTGTAGCCGGTTTTCCTTTACTGTCTGCCTGAGGACGAGTATCACTTTGGGAGCTTCCATCAAGGGGTGTAAGTTCTCCTCCATTGCTAATAAGAACCAGATCGTCATTTTCACTCAAAAGATCATAAAAACCGATTTTTTTAAAAGTTCCCTGACAGATTTCTTCGTTAACAGTTTCTACAGTAAATGTTCCCAGAATATCATCTTTTGGATAGGCAATTCCCGGTCCTTTATCAACTGTGTAAATTGAATTCTGCTTTACAACATCAAATACTGCACCAACAGATATTCCGTCGCTTTTTCCTAAATCAGCAAGAATTGAACCTCCAGTGTAGCGGATTACTTTACCACGAATTGGAAGAATATCAAGAACTGCCTGTCTGAACCTGCGGATAATTGAAGAATAACGGTCGTGTACTGTGCGATAAATATAATTTGAACTTGTAACAGTTCCAGTACGCCCTGAATAAATTTTTACATCAAGATTCATGGCTCTGTCTGTTTCATCAAACTGAATTACTGCAAAATAATCACATTTATTTTCTCTGGCAATTCTGTATGCCTGACCAAAACTTGAGGCCGCATTTGTAAAACTTACAACACTGGCTCCAGCAATTCCAGAAAAACTCTGTTCAAGAGCAAGAGCTGTAACACGTTCAACTTCCGGATGATAAATCTGCACCTGCCCCTGATTATAGAAAATGCCGATTTTGTATCTGTTTTTTTCCAGGTAGAAAGGATCAACTTCCCATTTGTAAGAAAGAAGATCAGGCTTCATACTTTTTAGAGCTTCAATAGCATCTGCATTTTTTATATCAAGATAAGTTTTTGTATAAGTTGGAGTATCTTCATTCCGTTTAATTTTATTGCGGATTTCTTCATCCCTGATTTCCTGCTTTGACTTTTCTATAAATTCCAGCTGATGCAGATAAAGTTCATTGTATCCTTCTCTATTCAAAAGATCAGCAAAATTCTGTCTTGTTTCATTATCAAAAGGATTGATTTTAAGAGCCTCTATATATTCATAACGTTCCCCTGGATTATCAAAGCAGCGTTTATATTCCAATGCACGCTTAACATGATACTGAGCCCACCCGCTTCTGCGCTTGTCTTCCATTGGAACTTCCCGGGCAATTAATTGTTCAAGAGAAGCACGCATAACTTCATCTTTTGGAGCAACAAGGAGACCTTTGGTATAAGTATCAAGAGCGTCTTCTGTTCTGCCCATTTTTTCCTGAGCAAGACCTTTTACATACCAGGCACTACTCAGATTTCTGTTCTGGTTGAGTCTGTAGTCACAAATGTCGATGGCTTCTTCAAAACGTTTCTGATTAAAAAGAATTGTTCCCAGAAGTTCCCATGCTCTGTCATAATCGCTTTTAAGTTGAACTGCACTTCTTGCATGACCTTCTGCCTGTTCTAGTTCCCCCCGCTGATTTAAAAGATAGGCGGCAAGATAATGAACAAGAGGTTCACCTGAATGAAATTCAAGAGCCTTTGAAATATAATCCTGGGCTAAATCATTTTTTCCTGTTTCTGCACTTACAAGAGCAAGACTTAACAAAGCAGTTTTATTTGTATTCTGGCGTTTAAGTGCGTCAATATATTTGTCTTCTGCAGAACTTAACCGGCCGTCATACAGATCAAGCTGGGCAAGACCAAAACGGGCATCCACATCATTTGGAAACTGTTTTAAAACATCTTCAAAAGTCTGGCGGGCTTCCTTCATTTTTCCAAGGGAAATTAATGTAAAGCCCCGGAGATTTCTGATTTTGTTAAAATCTTTTGAATATTTTTCTGCAGTAACAGTATATTCCAGTGCCAGATCATAATCACCCAGTTCAAAAGAACATTGGGCAAGATGAAAATATGCATCTCCATAATCGGGATTGTTATTTAAAGCTTCACGATATTTTTCTACAGCGGCAAAATAATTTTCTGCATATTCAAATTCCAAACCTGAATTAAAAAGATCCAGTGCAGTTTTACTCTGAGAAAAAAATTGAACATTAAAAACTGTTCCCAATAAAAGAGCAGCACAAATTTGTTTTTTCATACCCCACCCGTCCCCTTGATTTTTATTTAATTCTGGCATTCTTCCGTATCAAGATTGCGCTTAATGATTTTTACAATGTTTACTTTGTGACCTTCCATGTCCTGCACAATAAAATCAAAATTGTTCCATGTTGTCTTTTCGAACTTAACTGGAATTTTCCCAAACAAGTCAAAAATAAAACCACCAAGTGTGTCGTAATCTTCTGTAGGAAATTCACTGCCAATGCTTTCATTCAAATCATCAAGATCAACACGGGCATCACAAATCCACATGTTATCCTGAATTTTTGTAATTTCTGCAGTTTCTTTATCAAATTCATCCTGAATATCACCAACGATTTCTTCGATAATATCTTCCATGCAGACAATTCCACTTACTCCGCCGTATTCATCAATAGCAATTGCAATGTGAAGGTGACGTCTTTTGAATTCTCTAAGAAGGCTGTCTATTCGTTTACTTTCGGGAATAAAATATGCCTTGCGGATTAATTTTTCCAGATTGATTTCCTGATGACTTGCAATAACAGCAATCAGATCTTTAACATAAAGAACACCGATTACGTTATCAATTGAATCACTAAAAACTGGAAATCTTGAATGACCGCTTTGAGTAATTTTCTGCAGCAATTCTTCCCTTGGAGTATCAATTGAAATAAAATCAACATCGATTCTAGGAATCATTACTTCCTTAACGATTGTCTCGCTCATTTCTTCAATACCCTGAATCATGTCATTTTTTTCTTCTGCCAGACTTGCTTCCTGAGCCTCATCCAGCGACAAATCAACTTTATTCTGTTCTTTTTTCTTTTTACTAAACCACATATTTTTCCAGCTTATTACAGTTTATCATTTTCCAGGAGCACCACGTTCTGGAATTTTTCCATAAGTTCTTTCTGAAGCACAAGCATTTCGCAGACTGGTTCAACACCTTTTTCTACATGCTCTTCTCCATGATCATAACCGTTCAGGTGAAGCAGCCCGTGAACAAGAAGCCGTTTAAGTTCTTCATTCATAGAAACTTCAAAATATTCTGCATTTTTAGGAAGTGTTTCTGTGCTGATTGCAATTGAACCTGCCACAAAATATTCATTTCCGTCTTCTGCAGTATAAGTTTCACCGCTTTCAAAGCTTAAAACATCTGTAGGCCCTTCTATGTTACGGTAATTTTTATTCAACTCTGCAATTGTATTGTCATTACAGAATAAAATAGAAACCTCTTCATCTTCCCATCCGCATTCCTTTAATACATCATCTGCAAATTTTTCTGCAAGAGGAAACCATTTGTATTCAGGCAAAGCTTCATCAACATCAATTAGTATTTTATTTGCCATTTTATTTGCCTTTTGTTTTTGTCTTAGTATTTGATTTTGTCCCAGTCTTTTTTGATGTACTGCTTTTTGCAGATTTTTTTTCCGCTGAGTCTGATTTTTTTGTTCCGGAAGCTGCTGCTTTTTTAGTTGAATTTACAGCCTCTGTTTTCTCTGATGTTCCAACGCTTTTTCTGGCTTCATCAAGAGTTTTTTCTCCAAGAACAGACTTTTCGTCTGGATTTTTCTGATCAGGATATTCAATTCTGCTGTGATAATAACCTGCAAGAATTGTAACAAAACAATTTTTAATTTTTGTTACATCGCTAAAAGTAAGATTACAGTTTTCCAGCTGTCCATGATTGATTTTTCCATCAAACAAAGTCTGGATAAATTTTTCAAGTCTTGGAATTGTAGGTTTTTCCAAAGTTCTGCATGCAGCTTCTACTGTATCTGCCAGCATAACAACTGCACTTTCTTTACTGCTTGGTGGATTTCCTGAATAAGAATAATCTTCCGGACGAGCATTAGAATCAATTTTTAAAGCTTCACTGTAGAAATAAGCAATTACACTGTCGCCATGATGTTCTGCAATAATATCAACAACCTGTTTAGGCATACGCATATTTCTGGCTTTTTCTACGCCCTTTTTTACATGACTTCTGATAACACTTACACTCATTGCAGGAGTTAAAGAATTGTGCTTATTTTCTACGCCATGCTGATTTTCTACAAAGTATTCCGGATTTTCCATTTTACCAATGTCGTGGTAGTAGGCTCCAACCCTGGCAATCAAAGCATTAGCACCAATTTCCCGGCATGCACTTTCTGCCAGAGAAGCAACCATCATAGAATGATTGTAAGTTCCACTGGCAGTAAGAAGCATTTTTTTCATAAGAGGATTATTCAAATCGCTTAAATCCATTAAACGGAAAACACTGGCAGTATTAAGAATGCTTTCGAGAGGAGTAAGGAATCCCAACGCAAGAATACCGCTGATAAATCCGTTGAATGCAACACCAGGAATTGTAAAGAATGCATCCAGGAAACTGTCATTGAAAATGATTTTTAAAACTGCAAGGAACACAACATTGAGAATGCTTAAAAGAAGTGAAGCAAAAACCATATCGATTCTCCGCTGGATTTTTCTTACGATTCTTGAAGCGCTTAAATTGGATGCCAGAATAAAGAGGAATGGCACAAGCTGATACGAACAGGCATTCAGTACGCCAAAACTTACAAGAACACTAAAGAAAACGCCGCTGAGATTTCCAAACAGAACACTTATCAGAAAAGTAAAAAAGCTTGCCGGAATAATCATTGGCAGAGAATAAGGTGAAAGGAAAAATGTACTCTTTGCGCCAAATGCAGTTACACCATAAACAAGTACAAAAAATATTGCTTCCAGCAGACATTCTTTAAATTCAATTTTCCTGTTTAAGCATACCGGACTAAACAGAAAAATCCAGAAAGAACTGATTAATACCAGAAAGAGCAGATTATTTGCAAATGCCCTGAAATCAATATATGCAGGACTTGCAGCCATTTTTTCCAGTTTTGCATGCTCCTGTTCTGTAATTGCAAAACCCTTGCGGATAATTTTTTCGCCTTTTTCTATTCCAATTGGATTTGAAAAATCTGCAGGAATTGATTTCTGGGCAATAATTGTTCTGTCTGCAATCTGGCCGATTTCGTAATCTTCGATTTTGTAACTGGAGATTGTTGAGCTTGTTGCAGTTTTAACAAAAGCAATGATGCTTACCAGAGCAAAAGTTACAGCAAACAAAATAATCCTTGCATAATGCTTTTTAACAAATTTTGAGAAATCAGAAAAAAAGTTTTCTTCATTAGTTTTAGTTTTCTTGTTCTTCATTTTCGTAAGCCTGAACTATCCTTTTTACCAGTGGATTTCTTACCACATCTTCTGAGTTCAATTCTGCAAATCCGATTCCTTCTACACCGGAAAGAACTTTTTTTGCATGAACCAAACCGCTTTGTATTCTTTTTGGGAGATCAATCTGAGTTTCATCACCTGTAATGAAAACCTTTGAATTTTCTCCCATACGGGTTAAAAACATTTTCATCTGCTCAGAAGTTGTATTCTGGGCTTCATCTAATATGATAACACAATTATTCAACGTTCGTCCACGCATATAAGCAAGAGGTGCAATTTCTATTACGCCATTTTCTGTCATACGGCGAACAGTGTCTTTTGGAAGAACAGTATTCATGGAATCGTACAAAGGTCTAAGGTAAGGACTGATTTTGTCTTCCAGGTCTCCAGGTAAAAATCCCAGAGATTCACCGGCTTCTACAACCGGACGAGTTAAGATAATAGTTGATTTTTCATGGTTAAGCACAAGCCTTAAACTTTCTGCAACTGCCAGAAAAGTTTTACCGCTTCCAGCTGGACCTGTTGCAAACACCATATCATTTTTGCGGAAAAGCTCAACAAGTTTAGCCTGTCCTAAAGTTCTTGGATAAATTTTCCGCACATTTCCAGGCACATTTATAGAATAAAGTTCAAAAAATCTGCGGCTGTCATTAGTATTTAAAACAGACTGAATGATTTCGTCGCCGGCAGCATTTGTTCCGTCCAGCCGGTTCTGTTCAAGTTCATCCAGAATTCTATCTACAATAAATTTAAATTGATTTATCTGTTCCTGGTTTTCTGTTTCTATACTCAACTCGTTGCCAGTAACATAAACCGGCAGTCCAAGTACTTCTTCTATGAGTTTTAAATTGCTGTCATTTGTTCCGCAAAGTTGTCTTAATAAATCAGTGTCAGGTACAATTATTGTATAAGGTTCCATACTATTTCCAGAATTCATTATGCCAGGGCTTAAGCTTTAAATGGGTTATCCAGGTTGATTTCTGGAAGTGACTGTAACTGTGCTAAATCCAATGATAATGATATAGAAGAAAACTTAGATTTTTTTAATACGTTAAATATACCCATGATTTTATTTTATAACAATGAACACATCCCGTCAATTCTTTTTGAAGCATTAAGAAATTTACAAAAAAAACTGCAATGGACAATTTCTGCCAGTTCATTAGTTTTACGGATTAAGTTTCCAGGTGCCGTAATCATCAACGATTTCTGTTTTCATGCTGCTTAATGGTTTCCATAAAACAGCTAATTTAAAGTATGGAGTAAAATCGTAGTTTTTCTTTCCGGAATCTTCTGTTATAAGCCTTGGTTTTATTTCCAGAGAAGCACTTAAATCCCAGTCACAAAGCTGATGAGTAATTTTTGCATTCAGGCTTTTAAGTTTAAAACCGGAACTTTTTCTAGCTGTCTGATCAGGATCCCAAAAATAACCATTTCCCCAGAATTTAAATGAATTAAACAAATCCACAAACATATTTGTTTCTCCTGGAATCTGGCATTCAGAATTATCACCCTGGAAATATCTGTAAATTACACTGTTGCGGCTTTCTGCAGAAAATGAAAGGTCCAGGAATTCATGAATTTTAAATGTTACAGTTGGAGAAAAACTAAAATAGCTGTTTGTTGGCCGAAGAGCATCATAAGTGATTCCAGTTCTTACAGTAGGACACCAGGAAATTCTATTACGCCAGTAACGGAAAGTTGTGCTGCCCGGTGACCAGTTAAAGGTTGCAGTAGAAGGCAGAAATTCCTTTTGAGACTTAATTGTCCAGCCGTTTTCTGCATTAAAATTATATCCGTAAGTATAAGCCATATTGTAAGATAGAGAAATACTTTTCCATGAAAGAGAAAATCTTAAACTGTCTGCATGATTTTCCTGCAGATTGTAAGAAAAATTCTGACTGAATGTAATCTGTTTAAATAGATTCATAGAAAAACTTTCTGTAAACGGCAATTTTTCCCAGTTGTAAATTTCCTGATCAGTAACTGAAGAATCTTTCTTTTTCTGAATACCACCGCTAAAATTAGTATTGAACCATGGAAAAACAAGTTTAAGAGATGCATTATATTTATCAACTTGAGGAGGCAGTGTTGTAGAAAGAGTAAGCACCTGGGAATAATCTCCTTCTTTTGCGCTAACAGTTGAACTTAAAGTATGAGTTGTAATACATTCATCATCTGTAAAATCAAAATCCTTGAATTTATATTCCGGATTCTGGCCGTCAAAATTTTCACTATCAAATTCCAGTTCCATCATTTTTACAGTTGTATTCCAGTTAAGGCTTGTGTCTTTAAAAACTGAACTGTACATAAATGGCTTAACAGAAATTGAATTTGTATTTGAAAGATCAAATTTGCGGGCATTGTAATCTGTTTTTATCATACTTTTTCTGTTCTCTTCATCGTAGCCGTCAAGATTAGGATGTTTCTGGAACAGAGTGTTAAGACTAAATGAATTGTTCATGTTAAAAAAACTTGAATTATACGAAAATGCAGAATTCAAATTAACAGGAGCCTTTATCTGAATATATGATGATTGTATCTGATCCCATTTAAAATCTTCTGCAGCAGTGATTTTTGTTGCATCATAGTTCAACTGGCTTGTAAGTTCAGGGCTAACAGAATAATTAATGTTATAGTTTATTCCAGAAAATTTTGTAATACTTGTGCTGGCAGTACTCATGGCAGGCAATGCACTTTCCGGAAGAACAGGTTCATCCAGCTGATTTGTAAGATCAACATATTCCTTGTTTTTTGGTTCTTCCAGTTCTTTTGGTACAGTCATAGCCACTGGAAATGATGGAACAGACAATACCCCGGACTTTTTATTTGATGGAATATTTACAAGAGTTCCAGAAAATCTTGTAGTCATTTTAAAAGGAGTAATCTGGGAAGGATAAAAGAATTTTCTTTCTGGTGAATAGTAACGCAGCCCGTCCTTATCTGCCGAAATTTCTTCTGCAGTAAAAGTTTTTGTCCTGGAACTAAATACGATTGAAGAACTGGCACTGGAAATACTTGCACTGGACACATAAGGATTCAAAAAATCCGGAATTTTAAAAGAATAAGAACCGTTTAAATTCCATGTAAAAGATGAAACCTCCGATGCACTGGAATCATCTGTATTGTCTTTTCCAGCTCCACTCATTAAAAAACCAATCCAGTCCATGCTTTCATAACGTTCACCAAAATCGTATGTAAAATAAGGATCTGAATAAACAGGCATAGTAAGAGAAATAGAAAAAGGTTTATTTGCAGAAAGCTTAATGTTTGCTCCATAACGGAAAGGCATTCTTAATCCCATAAAATTGGAAGAGTCAATATACCGTTTACCGCTTGGTGCAAAAGGAACAAAACCTTCATTAGTATTAAATACTGTATTGGAAAAGCCGAGTCTTAGATTTCCTTCAAAATTTGTAATATATTTTTTAGGTTTATAAACAGTATCAACACCAATCATGGCACCAATATTTGTGTAATAGTCTGCCATAACTTTAAAATAATTTACCGAATTGCCGGTATAGTCTGCATCAAGATTATGAAGAACAAGACCTTCCCTAACCTGCTCCTTTAGTTTTGTAGATTTCATAAAGTTGAACAGACCTTTTGTAACATCATCACTTCCGGAACTGCTGGTTGAACTTTTTGCCGTACTTTCCAAAGTTTTGCGTCCCATTAAATAAGTTGTAGTCTGAATATAATATCCGCCGCGTTTTGAATATCCCACCACAGGATTAAAAATAAGTTCATCCTTTGGATAATAAAAAGCAGGGAAATACAAAAGAGGAAAATTGCCAACAAACAGAACAGCATTAGTAAAAGCAAATTCTCCGCCAGGCAAAAGCCATATTCTGGAAGCCCAGACTTTCCAGTGAGGGTTTTCGTCATCACAGAAAGTGAGCATACCGTTTTTAAATGCAATTGTATTGGAACTGTCACGGCCAAAAATTTCGGAGCTTACCACAAGTGTACTTCCGCTGGGAAGGTTGATGGCATCACTTTGAGTCTGAACTGCACGACCGTTGTCAAAAACGCCTTCCAGTGTAGCAGCATTAAACAAAAGAGAATCTGCAGTAACATCCTGGCCGCCGGCACTACCACCAGACTGCTTTAATGAAACATTCCCCTGAGCATAAAGCATTTCTGTCTTACGGTTATAGCGCACGCTGTCTGCCATAATTGTTGTTTTAGATCCGCCTTTTGTAACACTGATGCTTACTCCGCCAATAAAAACAATTTCTTCTTCTCCAAGTTCCTTATTCTGTCTGTATTCAGTTTTCTGAGCACTGTCTATAGTAATTGTACTGGACTCTTGAGCAGACACTGCAGCTGATAAAATGAGTAAGATTAGAAATACTAAAAAAGGTTTTATCAATCTCATTATTTTGTTTCTTTACTTTCTTTTTTTGTGCGTTCAAGTTCCCGCTGCAGAAGTTCTGCACAATATTTTCCTGTGTAACTCTTTTTGCACTCAGCAACTTCTTCAGGTGTTCCAGTGGCAATAATTGTTCCGCCGCCTACTCCGCCTTCCGGTCCAAGATCAATAATATAATCGCTCTGGCAGATTACATCCAGATTGTGTTCAATCATTACAACTGAATTTCCTTTGTCTACCAGCTGCTGAATTACTTCCATCAACTGCTTCACATCTGCAAAGTGCAGACCAGTTGTAGGCTCGTCAAGGATGTAAAGTGTTTTTCCAGTAGAAGGTCTGGCAAGTTCTGCGGCAAGTTTTACACGCTGTGCCTCACCTCCACTTAATGTAAGAGCATTCTGACCAAGTTTAATATATCCTAGACCAACGTTCTTTAAAGTTTCCATTTTTCTTGCAATATGAGGAATACCTGCAAAGAAATCTGCGGCTTCTTCTATAGTCATTTCAAGAACATCGTTGATATTTTTTCCTTTGAATAAAACCTCAAGAGTTTCCTGATTAAAACGTTTTCCGTGGCAGACATCACAAGGAATAAAAACATCCGGCAAAAAGTTCATTTCTATTGTAATAGTTCCAGCACCCTGGCAATGTTCACATCGTCCGCCCTTTACGTTAAAACTGAACCGGCCGCTTTTCCAACCGTGGGCTTTTGCTTCCGGCATAGTTGAGTAAAGTTCACGGATTTTGTCAAATACACCAACATAGGTTACCGGATTACTTCTTGGAGTTCTTCCAATAGGGCTCTGGTCAATGCTGATTACTTTATCAATGGCTTCATATCCAGAAAGTTTTTTAAATTTTCCAGTTTCGTAAGAGGTTCCCATTACCTTATTAGAAATTGCAGGATAAAGAACGTCACTAAGAAGAGTACTTTTCCCGCTGCCACTCACTCCAGTAATACAGGTGATTGTTCCAAGAGGAATTTTTGCGCTTACGTTTTTTAAGTTGTGTTCACTTACTCCGGTAATTTCAATAAAACTTCCGTTGCCTTTTCTGCGCTCAAAACGGTAAGGCATATTCAACGTACCTGCAAGATAGCGTCCTGTAACACTTTCCTTATTTTCTGCAACTTCTTCCGGTGTACCAATTGCAACAACATTGCCACCGTGAACACCAGCTCCCGGACCAATATCTACAAGGAAATCTGCTGTGCGCAAAGTCTGCTCGTCGTGTTCTACAACAATAACCGTGTTTCCTAAATCCCGCAAATAAGTGAGGGAATCAATAAGACGCTGGTTGTCTCTCTGATGCAGACCAATGGAAGGTTCATCCAGAATATACATAACCCCAGTAAGACCGCTCCCAATCTGTGTACTCAACCTGATTCGCTGGGCTTCTCCACCACTTAATGTTGCAGCACTGCGTTCAAGAGTAAGATAATCAAGGCCAACGTTCTGCAAAAAAGTTAGACGGCTTCTGATTTCTTTAAGCACCTGGCTGGCAATTTTTTGTTCGCTTTCTGTAAGCTTCAGAGAATCAAAAAAACTAAGGCTGTCTGCAACACTTTTTTCTGTAAGCTCAATAATATTAAAACCGCCTACTGTAACACACAAAGCTTCCGGCCTCAACTTTTTCCCGTGACACACAACACATTCTTTGTGGCTCATATATTTTTCTAAGTTTTCACGGGCATTGTCTCCCCAGGCTTCATTGTAGCGGCGTTTAAGATCTGCAATTACACCAGGATACGGACGATTGTAAGAAGAATAACCTTCTCCACTCTGCTTTTTATATGTCCATTTAACAGGAGTTTCGCCTGTTCCCTCTACAAGAATTTTCTGCTGCTGTTTTGTAAGCTGATTAAAAGGAGTGTCCAGAGAAAATTCATATTGTTCTGCCAGTGCTGTAAACATTGAATTATTCCAGGCACTTTCTGGATTATAGGGAACCAGTGCATTCTGATTAAAGCTTTTTGTTTTGTCAGGAATAATAAGGTCCACATCAAATTCCATTTTTTGACCAAGCCCAGTACAGTCAGGACAGGCACCAAAAGGATTGTTAAACGAAAAAAGACGGGGCTGAAGTTCCGGAATAGAAATACCACAGTCTGGACAGGCATTTTTCTGGCTAAAGAATATTTCTTTTTCGCCTTCCTCTGTGCGTTTAAGAACAAGAAGAATACCGTCGGAATTCTGCAATGCACTTTCTACCGAATCTGCAAGCCGCTTACGGATATTTTCTTTTAGCACAAGTCTGTCTGTTACGATTTCTATTGTATGTTTTTTCTGTTTGTCCAGTTTAATGGGATCGTCCAGTTCTACCATAAGGCCATCTATTCTGGCACGGGCAAAACCTGTTTTCTTTGCGTCTTCAATTATTTTTGTATGTTCACCTTTACGGCCGCGAATAACAGGACTAAGCAAAGTGAGTTTACAGCCTTCTTCCCAGCTCATAATTGTATTGATAATCTGGTCCACAGACTGCTCGTTAATTTCTCTGCCACACTGAGGACAATGAGCTTTTCCGATACGGGCAAAAAGAAGTCTGTAATAGTCATAGATTTCTGTAATTGTTCCCACAGTTGAACGGGGATTTTTATTTGTTGATTTCTGTTCAATTGAAATTGCAGGACTTAACCCGCCGATGTAATCAACATCTGGTTTGTCCATTCTGCCCAAAAACTGCCGGGCATAAGAGGAAAGGCTTTCCATGTAACGGCGCTGGCCTTCTGCAAAAAGTGTATCAAAAGCAAGGGAACTTTTACCGCTTCCGGAAAGTCCGCTGATTACAACAAGTTTGTTGCGTGGAATTTCCAGAGAAATATTCTTTAAATTGTGCTCACGGGCACCATCAATTAC
>JAEDJS010000077.1 GCA_016296205.1 Treponema sp.
AATCAGAATACCACATTTCAGATATTTATATCATGACATCTTGATTCAGGATCTCATTAAATGAGATTCCGGATCAGGTCCGGAATGACACTCTTGGTGCCCGCAATGACACACTTAGTCCGGAATGACACACTTAGTCCGCAATGACACCAACCATTGTCATCTTGAACTTGAACAGCATCTCAAAAAATCAAAAAAAATCTAAAGAATTTGCAAATATCTATTGACACTTTTTTTAGATTTTGGTATAAATAATACATCAATTATGCGGGGATGGTGGAATTGGTAGACACGCTAGCTTGAGGTGCTAGTGGCGAGAGCTGTGCCTGTTCAAGTCAGGTTCTCCGCACTAAGACTGATCAGAAATGGTCAGTCTTTTTTTATTTTTCTAGGACTTTGTTATGATTGCTACAATTGTTAACTGCATTGCAATTATTGTCGGATCAATTTTTGGTCTGCTTTTTTCAAAAAAAATATCTGATCAGATGGAAGATTCAATTATGACAGCCGCAGGAATTGTTACTTCTGTGCTGGCAATACAGATGGCTTTTAAATATCAGAACGTTATTTATCTTACCCTTTCTCTGATTATGGGAGGAATGATTGGAACAGTCCTGGATATAGACGGAAAAATCCTTATTCTTGGAAAACTCCTTGAACGTCTTGTTTACGGTAAAAAGACCAAGGCACCGGAGACTAACAGTCAGCAGATAAATTCTTCTCTGGAAAGGAAAACTAATAATTTTGCTTATGCATTTCTTAATGCCAGTGTGCTTTTCTGTGTAGGAGCAATGGCAATTGTGGGAAGTTTTAAAGCCGGTATAGAAAAGGATTACAGTATTATTTTTACAAAAAGCATTCTTGACGGTTTTATGGCAATTTCTTACGGGGCTGCCATGGGAATAGGAACGGCTTTTAGTGCACTGGCAATTTTAGTTTATCAGGGCGGACTTACTCTATTAAGTAAAGTTGTATCTCCTTTTGTAAATGAACAGATGATTGCAGAACTTACTGGCTGCGGTGGAGCAATAATCCTGATGATTGGTCTGAATCTTCTGGGAATTAAAAAAATCAAAACTGCCAACTTTTTGCCGGCCCTTATCTTTGTAGTTTTATTTGTTCTTATGGATCCACTGTTCAAAAAAATCGGACTGGTTTTTTAATGAGTTTTGGTAAAATTTCAAAATAAAATTTGACTTCTCCCTAATGTGTGGTATAATAAATTTATTATTATAATCCCTTGGGAGGCCTAAATGGCAAAGGTTGAATTAAAGGGTATTGGCAAAATCTACGAGGGCGGTGTACGCGCTGTAGAAAACTGCAATATCACAATTGAAGACAAGGAATTCTGCGTATTCGTAGGTCCTTCAGGATGCGGTAAGTCAACAACTCTCCGCATGGTAGCAGGTTTGGAAGAAATCAGTGAAGGCGAGCTCTACATTGATGGCGAAATGATGAATGATGTTCCACCAAAGGACAGAAACATTTCCATGGTTTTCCAGAACTATGCTCTTTACCCACATATGTCAGTTTATGATAACATGGCATTCGGTCTTAAAATCAAAAAGATGGACAAGGCTGAAATTGAACGTCGTGTTACAGAAGCTGCTGGTACACTTGGCTTGACTGAATATCTTCAGAGAAAACCAAAGAATCTTTCTGGTGGACAGAGACAGCGTGTTGCTGTAGGACGTGCTATCGTTCGTAACCCAAAAGTATTCTTGTTCGATGAACCTCTTTCAAACCTTGATGCAAAACTCCGCGTTACAATGCGTGGTGAAATTGCTGCTTTGCACCAGAGACTTCAGGCAACAATCATTTATGTTACACATGACCAGATTGAAGCTATGACAATGGGTTCAAAGATCGTTGTTATGAAGGACGGTCACGTACAGCAGATTGGTGAACCTTTGTATCTTTACAATCACCCAATCAACAAATTCGTTGCAGGATTTATTGGTTCGCCACCAATGAACTTCCTCCAGGTAACAATCAAGAATAAGAATGGTCAGATCATTGCTGATGAAGGTACATTTGAACTTACACCAACAGATGAACAGACTAAATATCTTAAAGACCTGGTTGGTCAGACTGTATACTTTGGTGTTCGTCCAGAAGACCTTCGTTTCCAGGATGCACCTGCAAACTTGAACAACATGCAGCTTAAGGTAATCAATAAGGAACCTCTTGGTGCCGAAACACACCTTACTCTTGCAACAAAAGAACAGTCACTCATCGCTCGTGTACAGGCATCTACAAAAGATAACTTCAAGATTGGTGAAACTGTAAACTTTGCTCCAGACATGAGTCGTGCTAAATTCTTCTTCAAGAATCCAGATGATCTTGATAAAGAACTTAACATTTGTGAAGCAATTGAAGCTCCATGGCTTACAAACCCACTTACAGGACAGGTTGGCTATTGCAAAACTTTAGTTGAACACGTAGAAGATCCTGAGCTTGCAAAACAGCAGCTCAAGGAAGCTAAAAAAGCTCAGAAAAAAGAAGCAAAGGCTGCTGCAAAAGCTGCTAAAGAAGCTGCTAAAAAAGCCAGCAAAGCAGAAAAAGCTAACAAATAATTACTGACATTATTTTACTGTTGTAATTAATTACCCTTTCTGAAAGTAGAATTTATTCTAAACTCCAGAAAGGGTTTTTTATTATAAACAATATTTACTATATTAAAAAATATGTTATACTATCTCCATGATTTCTAATGATTCACTTGTTTTATATAAAAATTCACCGGCTGTAATTGTAAGTTCAGAAGCAGCTACCGGGAAATATACAGTAAAATTTCAGTCAACTGCTGCAACAGCAACAAAAAAGGCTGTTTATTCAACTCAAAATATAAGGGAAAAAGATTTTGTATTTCTTTATAACGGCCCTGTAAATCTTGAAAAATCAATTGAACTTTCTTTAAACCAGGATTTAATGCAGAATTATAAACAGCTGGTTAAAGAAGCCCAGGAATTGATTTTAAGTGACAGTGATATTTGTAATAATATTTTTACGTTGGAAGATCTGTCTGTTTTTGCCGGCCTTGATATTGATGGTGAAAATTATTTTGCCTTTTATTTATCAGTGGCAGGCAGTTTTAGTTTTGTGCGGGACGAAAAATCTTTTGCAGATGGAAAAATTCTGTTTAGAGCAAGACCAATGGAAGAAACTTTATCTTTGGAAAAAAAGGCTCTGGAAAAAGAACAGGAAGGCGAATTAAGGCAAGGATTTATTCAGCGTTTAAAAGACGGAAAACTTCTTCCCGGAGATGCAAAATTCATGCAGGAAGTAGAAAGTTTTGCTTTAGGCCAGTGTGAAAAATCAAAGGTTATGCATGAAGCCCATTTTAAGGAAACAGTTGAACGGGCTCATAAGGCTCTTCTTGATACTGGAATCTGGTCGATTTTTAGAAATCCATATCCTATGCGTTACGGACTCAGTACAAAAAGTGCAAATATTTCGTTGTCTTTGCCCCCGGAAGAAGATCGGTTTGAAGTTCCGGGAATTAGTTTTGCAATCGACAATGAATGGTCTACAGATCCTGATGATGCAATTGGTTTTGACGGTAAGTATCTTTGGGTTCATATTGCGGATCCTGCCAGTACAGTAATGCCCGGAAGTCAAATTGATGAAAACGCTCGTGGCAGAGGAGCTACATTGTATTTGCCGGAAGGTGCTGTTCGTATGTTAAGCGAAGACTGTCTTGAAGAATATGCACTGGGACTAAAAGAAAAAAGCCGTGCACTTTCGTTTAAGATTCTTCTTGATCAGAACGGAAATGTAGAAGACTGTGAAGTTCTTAAAACTTTTGTTCATGTAAAGCGTCTTACTTATTTTCAAGCCGATGAATTAAAAGAAACAGCTGAACTGAAACCTCTTTTTGAAATTGCACAATTGAATGAAAAACGCAGAATTAAAAATGGGGCAGTATCTATTGAAATTCCGGAAATTCATATTAGTGTTGACCTTGACAAAAAATCAATTCAGATTCAGGAAACACCTAAGCCAGAAAGTGCGGCTGTTGTTAGAGAAATGATGCTGCTGGCCGGTGAAGGTGCTGCTAAATTTGCCTTTAGAAATAATATCCCATTTCCGTTTATTACCCAGGAATCTCCGGATATTCCTAAAGATCTGCCGGAAGGTCTTGCAAGAGAATTCAGACTTAGAAAATGCATGAGAAAAAGAAGTGTTGGTGTTACTCCAGGAAGTCATGGTGGACTTGGACTTGGTTTTTACAGTCAGGTTACTTCACCTTTGCGCCGTTATGGTGATTTGATTGCCCACATGCAGCTAAGGGCTTTTATTGACGGAAAACCGCTTCTAGATAAAGACACAATGCTGGAACGAATCAGTGCAGGAGATGCAGCAGCAGTTGCCAGTCATCAGGCAGAACGAAAAAGCCGCATGCACTGGATTCTGGTTTATCTTTTGAGTAATCCTTTGTGGACAGGGGATGCTGTTTGTGTTGACAATTCAGGTAAAATTCCTCAGTTTTTTATCAGGGAATTAGGTCTGGAAGCAATGATAAATCCCGGAAGAGATGTAGAACTGAATGAAATTGTGAAAGTAAAAGGGTCAAATATCAACTTGCCGGAACTTACCTGTGATTTTATTGTTATTTAAAAACTAATTGTAAATATCCTGCAAATTTGCTAAAATCATCACATTATGATCGTTATGAAATTTGGCGGCAGCTCGGTCGCAAATGCAGAAAGAATTCAGCACGTAGCAGATATTATCCGTGCTTATGAAGACAAGAGACCTGTTGTAGTTCTTAGTGCAATGGGAGATACAACAGATGACCTTCTGGAAGCAGCAGATAATGCAGTTAACGGAAAGGTTGATATCAGTGCAGTAGAAAAACTTCACTATGATACTGCAAAGACTTTAGGCATTGAAGTTCCAGCAATTTCTGAATTACTGGAAGAATTAAAAACTTTGCTTACAGGTATCAGTATGCTTCGTGAGCTTTCTAAACGCAGCCGTGACTACCTTGTTTCTTTTGGTGAAAGAATGAGTGTGCGCATGATGGCCGCATATCTTTCCAAGAATGGAACAAGCGCAAAATTTTATGATGCCTGGGATGTTGGTATGGTAAGTGATTCCAACTACATGGCAGCTGAATTACTTGACGAAGTATGGGAAAATATTCCTAAAGCCCTTAATGATTATAAAAATGGAAAGCAGAAAGAAATTCCAATCGTAACAGGTTTTATTGCAAAGGATAAAAAAGGAATTATCACAACCTTGGGTCGTGGTGGAAGTGACCTTAGCGCAACAATGATTGGTGCTGCAATGGGTGCAGAAGAAATTCAGACTTGGAAAGATGTAGACGGTATAATGACTACAGATCCAAGAATTGTTAATGACGCAAAGCCTGTAAGCGAAGTAACTTATGAAGAAGCTCAGGAGCTTGCAATCTTTGGTGCACAGGTTCTTCACCCTCGAAGTATGATTCCTTGCCGCAAGACAGGAACTCCAGTTCGTGTAAAGAACAGTTATAATATTTCAAGTCCAGGAACTTTGATTGTAGAAAAACACACTGGAAATCTTCCTCTTGTTACTGCAATCACAAAAGTAAAAAATGTTTCACTTTTTGATATTCAGTCAAGCAGAATGCTTGGTGCCGCTGGTTTCCTTGCACATATTTTTAATCAGTTTTTAAAATGGAATATTTCTGTAGACGTAATTGCCACAAGTGAAGTTTCTGTTTCTCTTACAGTCAGCGGAAAAAAAGATATCGGGCCTTTAATTAACGATCTTAAAAATGTTGCAGACGTTTCTGTAAAAACTGGAAAAGCAATTGTTACTCTTATTTGCGACGCCAGCCGTGCCAGTGAAATTGCTGCAAAAGCTTTTGGTGCATTGTCGGAGGGTGGAATCAACGTTCAGATGATCAGCCAGGGTGCAAGCAAAGTAAATATTTCTATGATTGTTGATACAGAACAGGCAGATAAAGCTGTTGAACTTATGCACGATGCATTGTTCTGATTTTTTTAAGTTGAATTGAGTTGGTGGAGAATTAATATGAAAATCGCATTTGTTGGTTATGGAAAAATGGGTCACATGATGGAAGAAATTGCCAGAGCCCGTGGAAATGAAGTTGTTGCTACAATCGATCCTTTTGCTCCAGATGCTTCACATAAAGTTGCTTCAGGCGATAAAGCTGGTCTTGTAAATGCAATAAAAGAAAGTGGTGCAGAAGGTATTATTGAATTCTCTCATCCAACTGCAGTAATGGGAAATATAGAAGCACTTCTTCCTCTTAAACTTCCTCTGGTTGTTGGAACAACAGGATGGAACGACAAAAAAGAATATGTTTCACAGCTTGCAAAAGATTGTGGCGGAATTATTATGACAAGTGCAAACTTTTCTGTTGGGGTTAACTTGTTTTACAGAATTGTAGAAGAAGCTGCAAAGTATGTAAGCCAGTTCCCTGAATATGATGACGCAATCTGGGAAATGCATCACAATCAGAAAGCAGACAGTCCAAGTGGTACTGCTCTTGAAATTGCCCGCCGTGTTATGAATGGCGATAAAAGAAAAACAGTTATGGTTACTAATGAGTTCAAAGAACGTCCACAGCCTAATGAACTTCATGTTTCTTCTACAAGATGCGGTTCTGTTCCTGGAACTCATTCTGTTTTCTTTGATTCAAAAGCAGATACAATTGAACTTACTCATACAGCACGCAGTCGGGAAGGTTTTGCCAGTGGTGCAGTTCGTTCTGTAGAAAGACTTAAAGAATATGCAGACAATGGAACTTTAAAACATGGTAACCTTTATAGCATGGATGACCTTAATCTGTTCTAGCAACTGAGCATAATAATTGCGGACTCTAAGATTTTTCCTGGAGGATAAGATATGAATGTATTTTCGATCTCAGTTTTAGGTTTGTTTTTTGCATTATCGGTTTTTCATTTGTTTTGTTCTTTTTGCCAGTATTTGAATTTATCATCAAATTTTAAAAAGAGCTGTGTGATTTATGCTGATTATACAAAACCTGTGCTCCTTCCTGTTTTATGCCTGTTTGCTATATTGACTTTGCTGAACAACGGAACAACAAACAAAACTGTTTTAATTCTTTGCGGAGCTTTGTTTTTTGGCGCTGTTGGGGATTTTATTCTTTTGAATCCTCTTGATAAAAGATATTTTGTTGCAGGAACTTTATCTTTTCTTGCAGGGCATATTTGTTTTCTGTGTTTGCTCACAACTGAGTTTTTCTGGCAGCAGCGTATGTTAATTTATACTACTGTTATTTCAGGAATTTTTAGTGTTGGTGCCTGGCTGTTAAATGGCCACAAAAAAGGTCCATCAGGGGCTGTAATTCTTGTTTATGGATTTATTCTTTTTGTACAATTAAGCAGTGGAATTCAAAACCTTGTAAATCATGAAAGTTTTGGTATTTTCCAGACTATTGGCGGAGCTTTGTTTATTGTTAGCGATGGGGTTTTAAGTTTTACACTTTTTACAAAAGATTTTAAGTTCAGCAGATTTTTAATTATGCTTACTTATTTACTGGCAGAAATGTTTTTAACTTTTGCGGTTATTAATTTATAATTTAAAAAGAGGCTGTCCCAAAAGTATTTGTCATGCTGAACTCCTATGATATTTGTCAATGCCAT
>JAEDJS010000018.1 GCA_016296205.1 Treponema sp.
GTTGTATTAAGTACAAACATTGCAGAGACTTCTGTAACAATTAATGGAATTACAACAGTAATCGATTCAGGTCTTGCAAAGTTGAATTTCTACAGTCCAAGAACATTTACTTCCAGCTTAATTGAAACTCCTGTAAGCCGGGCAAGCTGTAACCAGAGACGTGGGCGAGCAGGACGAACATGCGCCGGAACATGCTACCGTTTGTACAGCAGAGAAGATTTTGACCAGAGACAGGAATATACTACCGAAGAAATTTACAGAACAGATTTAAGTGAAGTTGTTTTGCGGATGAGTGAACTTGGAATTACTGAGTTCGACAAATTTGATTTTATTTCTCCTCCAGGACGGGAAGGAATTCTTAGTGCAGTGGAAACTTTAAAAATGCTTGGAGCAATAGACAGCACCGGCAACCTTACAAAAATCGGTGACTTAATGGTAAAGTTCCCCCTGGAGCCAAGAATCAGCAGAATAATTGTAGAAAGCATAATGCGTTATCCTGATATTCTTGAAGAAAGTCTGATTGCAGCAAGTTACCTTAGTGCCCAAAGTCCATTTGTTATGCCACAGGGAGAAGAAATTGAAGCCAGAAAAGCTCACCACGCATTCCGGGATATTCAGGGTGACTTTGTAAGTTACGTAAAATTATTCCGGACTTACCAGAGCATGAAAAACCGGGAACAATTCTGTACCAACAATTACCTGGACTCACGAGTGATGGCCGAAATTGAAAACATTAAATTTCAGTTGGAAGAAATTGTTTCAAAAATCGGCATTCCTATTACCGGCGGTGGAAGCATGGACAACTATCTTACCTGTATTGCCAGCGGAATGATTCAATTTGTTTGTATCAGAGACGGCAAAGAAAGTTACAGAAGCCTTACACAGGATCATATTTTTCTTCATCCTGGTTCAAGTATGTTCAGAAGCAATCCCCTTTATATTGTTGCTGGGGAAATTGTGCGCACAAGCCGAATGTTTGCAATGAGTGTAAGTCCCCTTACAAAAAATATTCTTTCTAATCTGGACCCATCTCTGGAAAGTTCTCTGCAGCGTATGCGTGGTAAACAGGGCAGAAGTCTTACCGGCGGCTTTGAATATAGTGGAAATAAATTTTCTGACACAAAAACCCCAGCCTGTAAGGGTGACAAAAAACGTGACAGAAAAAAGAAAATTGTTGAGCAGGAGCAGGATATTATATCCTTTGGTGGAGAAATATTTAAAGTTCAAAAGGTTAAAGGAAGTAAAACAGTTATGCTTCCAGTTGATTCTTTGATTACTGCTGCAAAATACGAAACAAACGAAAACCTTCTTGCACAGATTGGCGGATTAAAAGGTCGTGTTCTCTATCAGAAAAATTACACTTGCCTTGATTCAACAAAAATGGAAATTATTATCAAATGTGCAAAATATTTAAATATTCTTCCGTTAAGAGCAGATAAATTCGACAGAAAACTAAATATGAATATTCTGCAAAGCCAGGAAATGTTCAGCAGACTTATGGAAAATATTCCAAACATAATGCGAATAACAGATGCTAAATCAAAATCAAAAGAGTATGGATTTATTGCACTTTGGACAGATGACAACGGAACATACTGGTTTAAAGTAAGCCGGGGATTCTCTACCGCATTAGGTGAAACAATTAGAAGTCTTGAGCAATTAATGGAAGACACAAAAGATAAACTGACTTCAGCACAAAAAGATCAGATTAACAGTCTTTACAGAACATTGAACAGTTTCTACGAATAAAAAAAATGCAGCCTAAAAATTGATATGTCTCAGTAAAACCAGACAAAAGTAATGGGATCATATCAAATAAAGCTGCAATTTTATTAAATTATTTTTCGGCGGAACTACTGTTTGATTCAGAGCCTTTATAAGAATTAACTCTTTCGAGAATTGTTTTTGCTTTCTTGGAATTTGCGTTTGGTTTTTTTGTTTTTGGAAGAGGAAGTTTTTTCTCTTTTGCTTCATCAACAAGTTTCTGTTCTTCTTCTGTTAGCTCACCATCTTCTGAAGCAATTAATTCAACTTTTGAACGGCAGTTTGAATATTTTCCTTTTGCATAAATATCAAGACCTGTGCCCTGGGTTGCAACATCAGCATTTTCCAGATACTGCAGACAAATTTGAGAATATTCACTTCTTGAATATTTTGCAAATTCTTTTCCAAGACCATATCGCATTGGCTTTCTTCTATCATCTTTAAGGCACTCATCTGCCAGCTGGAGAATTTCTTTTGTACCTGTAGTTCCAGCTTTCATAAGTGCAGAACAGCTTTTTAATTTTGTTGCATCCATGATTTTTTTATCGGTAATAATGCTTACAAGATATTCGTTGGCTTCGGAGGTAGCAAGATTTGCAAGAACATCATAACATTTGTTTTTTACCTGAGCTTCTTCGGTTTTGTCTTTACAGCGATAAATCAAATAAGGAACTGCATCTGTCATTTTGCGTTCATTTACACAATTAATGGCTTCAAGTCTTACACCTCTGTGACTGTCCTTAATTGCCTGGAGAAGATATTCATTTGTTGTTTCGTCATCAAAATTAGAAAGACCTTTTACAACATAACTTCTAATGTTTGGATCTTTTTCTTCAAAGAGATTATAGAGAACTTCTTTTGCATCCTCCTTTTTCATATTGCCGATTGCTTCTGCCGCATAAGCTCTCATAAAACCGTTTTCATTTTCATCAGTTGCAATTTCTTCCAGTTTGTCATAGGTTTCTATTGCACCAATTTTTCCAAGCATTCTAACAAGCTGCTGTTTCTGAGGAACAGTCAAATCTTCACGCTCAATGAACTGACTCAAAAAAACAGCTTCATCACTGCCACCTACTTCCCCAATACAATTAAGGGCAGCATCAAAATAATCAACATCTTCTTTGTCAATTAATTCAACAAGGGCCGGAATTGCTTCTTTTGTCTTTAATTTAGAAACATATTTAAAACATGCATCAACTGTATCTTTCTTTTGATCATAGGGATCATTTAAAATTTCAACTGCATAATCTTCAAGACAGGGATCTTCTGCCTTCATAAAATACTCAAGACATTTTTGTTTAACCTGAGGATTTTTTGATTTTTGAAACATGTCGTAAATATCATCACCAAAGCGGTGTTCTTCGTCCTTCATAAACTGGTCAATCATTTCTGTAACTTCAGTTTCAAGGCCATACTTAAAAGTGTCTCTGCATTTTTTTATATATTCAGAACCGTTGTGTTTTTCATCTTTTAAGGAAGCTTTATCCAGGTCATCATCTGAAATTTTTTTGGGACGCTTTGCACCTGGAATATTCCATTTTCGTTTTGCATAATCACTTTCTTCAAATACAAATCCAGGTTTATCCTGATCCTTGTCTTGAATATTGTAATCAAGAGAAAACAAATTCATGGCAGCAACTATAAATGTTCCAAGAGCAATTATTTTTTTTGTAAAAGGTCCAATATATTTCATGCTGGGTCCTCCATTAAACAAACAAATCATAATTTAAAAAGTTTCAGAAAAAAATCAAAGTTCTCCAGAGTGAAAATTATCAAGGAAATTTTTCTTATATTCTTCAAAACGATTTTCCCTGATTGATAGTCTTACTTCCTTCATCATGTTGTTAAGAAAATAAATATTGTGGTAACTAGCCAGCATTGAACTTAAAATTTCCTGTTCCTTAAACAAATGACGCAAATATGCACGACTATATGTTCTGCACACTTTACAGCTGCATTCAGGATCCAGAGGTCCAAAATCTTCTTTAAAACGTTCCTGCTTAATAGACAGATAGCCTTTATGAGTAAAATAACTTCCATTTCTGGCATTACGGGTTGGAAGAACACAGTCTGCCATATCAACACCGTTGGAAACCATTTCCAATAAATATTCCGGAGTTCCAATTCCCATTACATAAATAGGTTTGTCCTGAGGAAGATACTTTACAGTCCATTCCAGCGTCTGAGCAAAAACTTCTGGAGTTTCTCCCACACTTAATCCGCCAATGGCAATTCCAGGTGTTTCAAGACTAGAAACAAATTCCGCACTTTCTTTTCTAAGATCTTCAAAAAAATTTCCCTGAACAATAGGAAACAAAACTCCTTTGTACCCTTCTTCCCTGCGCTTAATCCACTGATCTTTTGCTCTCTTTGCCCATCGGCTTGTAATGCCCAAAGCTTTGACAGCCTCTTTCTTTTCTACACCAAAACCTGTACAAACATCAAGCTGCATCTGAATGTCGCTATTTAAATTTGTCTGCACATCAACAACACTTTCGGGAGTAAACAAATGCCTGCTTCCGTCAATATGGCTCTGAAAAGTAACACCTTCTTCTGTTATTTTCCGAAGCTTAGAAAGACTGAATACCTGGAATCCTCCGCTGTCTGTTAAGAAATTCTTCTTCCACTGAGTAAACCCATGAAGTCCCCCTGCCTTTTTAACAAGAGAATCACCAGGCCGCAAATACATGTGATAAGTATTGGCAAGAATAATATCAAATCCAATTTCTTCAAGATCATCTTTACTTACAGCCTTTACAGCACCATTAGTTCCAACTGGCATAAATACAGGAGTTTCTACATCCCCATGAGGAAGATGAATTACCCCGGTTCTTGCTTTAGAATTCTGATCCTTGTGTGTTATATCAAAAATTTTTTCTATCATACTAAACTCCAGAAAATCAAGTGCGTGCGTATCTTAAAAGAATAACGCTTAAAACAGTAAAAAACAAAATAGGAAATGCTGAACCAAACAACGGCGGAATTGCACCAAATTTTGCCATCAGCATAGTAATCATCTGCAAAACATAGAACAAAACAACAGCACCAATACTAAGGGCCAGGGAAATAATCAGAACATTTTTTCTTGTTTTTCCACTTAAACCAATTGCAAGGAACACAACAATAAAAACAACAAATGGGAATGCAAACTTTTTATAGTAAACACTTTTTGCTTCACTGCACGGAAGTCCGGCTTTTTCCAGATGGCGAATATATTGCCGTGCCTCTCTGGTACTTACTTCTTCAATATCAACCACATTGTTTCTAAAAGTATCTGGTTCTTCTGTTAGTCTGTCCAGAAACTGTTTATCTACTTCAGTCTGAACAAGAGTTGAATCCTGTCTTGTATATTGAATAGCATTATTCAGTACCCATTTACCATCGTGGAAAAGTGCATTGTCTGACCTTATTATAGACTGGAAACTTTTATCCTTATCCCTGAAAACAATTGTAATTCCGTAAAGGCGTTTCTGTGCATCATCATAAAAATCGGCTTTATAAATCACCCTTCCTTCTTCACTCATAATAACGATGCGGTCATTATTTGTGCTTGTTTCTTTATGAAGTGCCTCTTTTTGAATGCTCTGTTTTTTTGCATAAGTTGGAACAACAACAAAATCATCAAAGAAGAAAAGTCCAAAACTTGCGATTACAGAAAAAATAAGAAGAGGCATAGTGAATTTTAAGAGAGAAATTCCACTGGCAAAAATTGCAGTCAATTCATTTTTTGCATACAGATCACTTAAGGTATAGGCAACTGCAAACAGAACAGCAATGGGAACTGAATACCAAATTGTTTTAGGAAGAAAATAAAGCATGATTTTTCCAACAATTTCCAGAGGAACTTCACGGGCAATGTAACTCCACAGATTAATAAAAAGATCTGTTATGGAAAGAATCATACAGAAAAATACCAGAGAACCTAAAAAAACAGGAATAAATTTTTTGTAAAGATAAATCAGCATTTTCATTTTGAGCCTCCTATTTTTTTATAAGCTTCAGATAAAGCAGAATTCCAATAAGACCAATAAGCAGGTTAGGTCCCCACATCATAACAAACGCGTTCAAGCCACCACGAATACCAAACATCTGCCCCATAATAGTAACACACCAGTAAAGCAGCGAAATTAAAACACCAAAAATCAATCCAAGAGTAGTACCATCTTTACGGCCAAAAATCAAACTTAGTGGAAGTGCAAGAATAGCAAAGAAAATTGAACCAAAAGGAATTGAAAATTTTTTATAGTATTCAAGATTATAAGAATTCATCGTAATATCAGAAATATTCGATTTTTTCTTCATTTTATTGATGAGTTTCTTCAGGTCCCAGCTAGTCATTTCACGGGGACTTGTACCACCGCTCATAATTACAAAAGAGCTTTCAAAAACATTAAGTTTAAGATTCTTTGAATCAAGGACTTCATAGTTGTCTTTATTTTTTTTATTGAACATTACTACAAAAGCATCATCCATTTCCAGCTGCATCAAAACTCCTTCAACATCGCTTTTATGGATATCACTTTCCTTTGAGATAATCATTCTAGGATTATTGGCTTTGTCTGTACTAAAAAACACAAGATCAGAAACGTGCTCCTTGTTAACATCCCCAATAACTAATACGGAATCGTTAAGACGTTTAACAGACTGACTTTCCAATTCAATTGCAGGATTTGAGGCAATTACCTTTTTATAATATTTTGCGTAGTTTAATGTTCCCAGGGGAAGAAGATAATCATTAACAAAAAAACTTGTAACAGAAATAATCATTCCAAGAACAAGAACAGGCTTTAAAAGAATTTTATAACGCTGACCGCTGGCTCTCAAAATAAGGATTTCGTTATCGGTTACCATTCTTCCAAGACACATTAAAAAACCAACAAGAGTTGCAAAAGGCGCAGACTGAGCAATAACTCCAGGAAGACTGTACCAGATCAGCCTTATAACACTTGGCAAGGGAACATGTTTTCCAAGAATTGTTTCTGCCATAAGAAGAATCTGATTAACAAAGAAAATCATAAAGAAGGCTGCAAAACAAACAAGAAAATACAGGAACAATTCTTTCATAATGTAGCGGAACATTACAGAATCTTTTACATCTTCAAAATTGTCCAGCTTATCCTTAAAATAATCCTGCAGCTTAATGATTTTAAATTTACTGGCAAGAAAAAGCCCTGTTTTAAAATAAATCCGGCGGAGAGAAAAATTCTTAAAAAAATCTACTGTTTGTTTGACAGCAGGAAGCTCCAGAAACTTTTTCCAAAAACCGGCAATTGAGTCACTTATTGAATTATATAAATCCCCAAAGCTACGAATTTTCATGAATCAGCAACTCCAGTTGAACCAAATCCTTTGTCTCCCCTTTTAGTTTCAGAAAGCTGATCTGTCTTAACAAAAATTCCCTGAGTTACAGGAGAGACTACAATCTGAGCAATTCTATCACCGTTATTAACTGTAAAATCTGTTGCACCAAAATTAATCAGAATAATTTTAAGTTCACCTCTATAGTCACTGTCGATTGTTCCTGGAGAATTTAAAACCCCAATTCCATTTTTTGCAGCCAGTCCGCTTCTTGGGCGCACTTGAATTTCATATCCTTCTGGAATTTCATAAAAAACCCCGGTAGGAATAATTTTGCTGCTTCCTTTTGAAATCACAACTGGTTCACTAACAAAAGCACAAACGTCTGCTCCTGCCGCACCTTCTGTTTTATATTCAGGAACGATTGCTCCTTCCATGCATTTATATTTTATCTGAACTTTATTAACCATTTTAACACACCTTTAGAATTTCCACCTGAACCTGGAACCATAAACCACAATTGATTTCTGGTCACCAAAAAGTACACGAGCACAATCCATTATATCATTTTTTGTTACGCTTCGTATATCCTGCAAAGTTTCTTCTGTATCGGCAAGATCAAAACCCAGCCAAAAATTTCTGTCCAGCCTTTTAGCAATAAATTCACTGTCCTGGCCGGCAAGAAATTCTTCACCGCAAAGATGTTCCTTGGCATTATTGATTTCCTGATCAGAAAAATTCATATTTTCCAGTGACAGTTGACTGTTCAGCAATTTTAAAACTTCATTTGTCTTGTTTTTTTCACAGCTTACATAACCATACCAGATTGAAGCGCCGCAATAATTTACGATGTAACTTGAAACATTATAGCAAAGACCACTATCTTCCCGCAAAGCAGTAAACAAACGGCTGCTGGTAGTTCCTCCAAGAATCGAATCAAGAACAAGAAGTGAATAGACATCTTTTTTTGTAAGTTGATTTTTAAAAGGAAAAACTGCAAAAATCTGCTGCTGACCAAAACTGCTTTTAACCTGAACATTACCGGCTTTAAAAAAGTTTCCATTTTTGCCCAATGCAGAATCAACTTTTGTATAATCAACTTGTTCCGGATTTTTTTTACTAAGATTTTCTGTTAAAAATTTTGCGGCAAAATCAACATCAAAATTTCCGGCAATACAGACATGAAGATTTCCGCTTTTAATATATTTTTTATACCAGCTGAACAATTGTTCCCTGGTGATTTTTTCTACATCTTCAACAGAGCCCCCAACACTGTGAGCAAGCCCTTTAACATTCCAGATTATTTTTGCAACTGCATCAACAGAACATTCTTCAGGATCATCTAACGCAGACACAATTTCGCTCTGAATTACTTTTCTTTCTTTTTGAATTTCAGTTTCGTCAAAAAGTGAATTTTCTGTCATATCACAAATAATTTTAAGAGCTTTCTGAAAATTATCATTTAAAGACGGTACAACACAATGAACACAAATATTTTCCTTATCTGTCCAAGCATTAATATATCCGCCCATAACATCAAAGGCACAGGAAATATCTCTGGCTTTTAGTGAGGAAGTTCCTTTAAAAATCATGTGTTCAGTAAAATGGGTTATACCGTAGTTTTCTTTTGATTCAATGCGGCTTCCCACAGAAAACCAAAAACCGATTGCCACTGAATTTGAAGCAGCAACCGGTTCTGTAAGCAGTGTAACCCCGTTCTGCAATTTTTCTGCTTTACCGGGCATGTTAACTTAAAAAATTATTTTTCTTCTACAGCGTCGATGTAAGAAAGGTTAAGTCTGCCCTTCTGGTCGATTTCAAGAAGTTTAACAGGAATTGTCTGACCTTCTTTAAGAACATCAGAAACCTTGTCGATTCTGCCTTTAGAAAGTTTAGAAATATGGCACAAACCTTCTTTTCCAGGGAGAATTTCTACAAATGCACCAAAGTCCATAATGCGTTTTACAGTACCTGTGTAAACCATTCCAACTTCTGGATCTTCAACAATACCTTTAATTGCTTTCTTTGCTGCTTCTGAATCCATACCGTTCTTAGCATAGATTGTAACAGTTCCGTCATCATCTGTGTTGATTGTAACATTGTACTGCTGGCACAAGGCTTTAACAGTTGCACCACCCTTACCGATAAGAGCACCAATTTTATCAACTGCAATTTTCATTGAATCGATTTTTGGAGCATAAGGACTAAGCTCCTGTGGTTTAGAAATGCACTGTTCCATAATGTCAAGGATGTGATTGCGGCCACGTTTTGCCTGATCCAAAGCACGGCGCATAATATCCATAGAAACACCAGCAATCTTAATATCCATCTGGAAACCAGTAATACCGTCGCGAGTACCTGCTACCTTAAAGTCCATATCACCAAGGTGATCTTCTTCCCCAAGGATATCAGAAAGAATTGCGTACTTTGTATATTTTTCGTCGCTTGTAATAAGACCCATGGCAATACCGGCAACCATCTTCTTCATTGGGACACCAGCTGCAAGAAGTGAAAGACATCCGCCACAAGTAGAAGCCTGGCTTGATGAACCATTTGATTCCATGATTTCAGAAACAACACGGATTGTGTATGGGAATTCTGCACGGCTAGGAATCATTGGAGCCAGAGAACGGCGTGCCAGGTTACCGTGACCAATTTCCCGGCGGCCTGTTGTAAGTTTTCCTACTTCACCAACTGAATATGGAGGGAAGTTATAGTGGAGAATAAAGTGTTCACTTGTCTTTCCTTCAATATCATCGTAAGTCTGTTCATCATCTGCTGTTCCAAGAGTTGTAACAGCAAGTGACTGAGTTTCACCACGAGTAAAAAGAGCAGAACCGTGAGTGCGTGGAAGAACGTTGATTTCACATGTAATAGGGCGAATATCTTCTGTTCCCCGTCCGTCAATACGCAAACCTTTTTCCAAAATGCTTGAACGAAGCAAATCATACTGAATGTCATCGAACAAAGCATCAAACAGTTTGCGCTGCATATCATCTTCAAGCTGTTCAGCATATTTTTCTGCAATCTGTTTTTTAACTTCTTTTACTGCTTCACCACGAGCCATTTTTCCTTTCTTAAAACATGCTTCCTGCATAAGTGGAATTGCATCGGCACGAATTGCATCCTTGTTGTCGAGAACTGCATTTGATGGAGCCAATGGAAGCTTTTCTTTTCCTGCAACTTTAATAAGTTCTTCCTGGAGAAGACACATTTCTGTAATAAAGCTCTGAGCCTTTTCCAAAGCACCAAGCATTACATCTTCTGAAACTTCATTTGCACCGCCTTCAACCATTGTAAATCCGTCTTTTGTTCCGGCAACAACAATTTCCAGCTGAACCTTTTCCATCTGATCATAAGTTGGGTTAATTATATATTCACCATCAAGGTATCCAACCCGGCAGGCTGCAACTGGTCCGTGGAATGGAATGTCCGAAATTGAAACAGCAGCACTGGCTGCCAAAACTGCAAGAATATCTGGTGTATTAACACCGTCGATTGAAACACATGTTGGAACAATCTGAATTTCACGTCCAAAAGATGCTTCAAACAATGGACGCATAGGACGGTCAATAAGGCGGCTTACCAGGATTTCTTTATCCTTTGGTCTGCCTTCACGTTTTACAAAGCCACCAGGGATTTTTCCGGCAGCATAGAATTTTTCGTTGTATTCAACTGTAACTGGAACAAAATCCAAACCTTCTTTTGCTTCACTAGAACAACATACTGTAGCAATAACAGCTGTACCACCAATCTGAGCATAAACACAGCCGTTAGCCTGTTTTCCGATTTTACCAGTTTCAAGAATAAGTTCCTGATCACCAATTTTACGAGTTACTCTCTGTACCATTTTCTTTTCCTTCTTGTCAGTGGATCTACACTCCAGATAAGCCTGACTTACAAACTGGAGTTGTGATTTTTAAGTGTCACGACACTTTAAGTGTTCACCACACTTTAAGTGTCACCACACTTTAAGTGTCACGACACTTTAAGTGTCATCACACTTTAAGTGTTCACCTCACTTTAATTGTTCACCTCACTGGAACAAAAAACAAGCGGCCCGGAAACTATCACATATCTGCAACAATTCCACGTGCCGCAAGTTAATTTACTTTCTGAGTCCGAGTTCTTTGATAAGCTGTCTGTAGCCTTCAAGATCTGTACTCTTCATGTACTTAAGCATCTTTCTGCGCTGACCAATTACCTTAAGAAGACCACGGTTTGCACCAGTGTCTTTTGGGAACTGTTTAACGTGTGCAGTAAGCTGCTTAATGCGTTCAGTCATAAGAGCGATCTGAACTTTTGTGTTGCCAGTGTCTTTTGCATTGGCTCCGAACTTGCTTACCAATGAAGCAGTTGTGTCTTTTGAAAGTGCCATTTACTTTCTCCTTATTTGTATTTTTCCAAAGCTACGATCTTACCTAGAATAAATCTGGCAAATTATAATCCAAGCAAAATCACACTTGTGGAATAAATTGCAATAACTGCAATCCGTTGTTGATTATATCAAATGAATCAGTTAATTTCAACAGGTTGCCCCCTTCTACCCAGCAGGAAGTTTCAATATTCTCTGTTGAATTTAAAACTATACATTTGTACTGCCCGTCTGGTGGAAGTACCTGTTCATTATAATGAGAGAGATCAATCTGATAAGGTCTGCCAAGCATTTTCTGAACATCAAGTAATTTCCCCTGAACAATTTTCTGCTTTATTAAAGTTGAACTGATTTTTTTTCCTTCAAACAGAACATCCTGGGCAATTTTAAATTCAAATCCTAATTTTCCGGCACACTGATCAATTTTATCAGCAGAAAACTCGCCCTTATACCCGCACTTAAAATCAGTTCCTTCCGCAAGAAATTTCATTCCAAGCTGACGGCAAAGAATTTCTAAAAATTCAACTCCTGAAGTCATTGCAAATTTTTCTGAATAATCAACTAAAATTGCAAAATCCAGACCTTCTTCCTTAAGGAGATTGATTTTTTGACTATTGCTTAAAATCTTTGAACCAGATGAAGACTCTTTAAAACCTTCACCCAGTGCAATTATTCCCTTGTAGTAAGGAGCAGAACCAATCACACAGGAAATCAATTCTTTATGCCCCAGGTGAATTCCGTCAAAACATCCAACTGTAAGAGCAGTTCCAGTAAGTCTAAGCTGAACCGGAAATTTTCCTTCTACTACATCATCCCAGGTAAAAACCTTAAAAGGATGAACATAATTTATTTTTGGAACAACAAATCCATATTTATAATGATGATGGATTTTTTCGATAATTCCTGCAAAAAGTCCATTATTATAGAAAACAGCAGTTTTGTTAAATGCCCTGAACTGATTGCCCTTAATATAAGATTCATTATGTGATGAATTGTCTGTTGGAATTAATTCCTGGGTTTCTGCAGCTTCACGAAGAAAGTCGAACATTTCCCGTTTAAGAGGACGACCGTTCAAATATGATTCTTCATTTTCTTTTTTAAGAATTGCACTGTAAAAACCACATGTAGAAGCAGTTTCTTTTGTAAAGAGAAGGAATTTATCTTTAATCTGATTATGAACAATTTTGCGTTCATCGTCAGAAATTTTTTCCGAATTATTTTTTAATGTTGATTGCTGAAGTGTCGGCAAATTTTTTAATGCATTTGAAATTGAAAATTCCTGGAGGAAAGAATAACATGCTGCATCTTCAAGGCGGAATGGACCCACTTTTGTGCGCCGTAAAGCAATTAAATGTCCGCAAGTTCCAAGCCGCTCAGAAATATCCCGGGCAAGAGACCTGATGTAAGTACCTTTTGAGCAGGTAATTTCAAGAAGTGCATAACTGCAGGAATCTTTGTCAGAAGCAGGTAAAAAATCAACTAGCTGATTCTGATAAATAAAAATTTGCCGTGGTTCAAGATTAACCTGTTCCCCGTTTCTAACAAGATCACTGGCCCTTTTCCCGTTAACATGAAGAGCACTGAATGCGGGAGGTTTCTGCAAAAGAGCACCAGTAAATTCATTAAGCACATCTGCTACCTGTTCTCTACTTACGGAATTTCCTGTTTTAATTACATTGCCTTCCGGATCAAGGGTATCTGTTTCCTTTCCAAAGCATACTACTGCCCTGTAAGTTTTAGAAAACCCAGTAATATGAGGAACAAGATGAGTAATATGACCTGTAAGCACCACAAGAAGTCCATCGGCAAAACTGTCAAGGGTTCCAGTGTGGCCTACTTTGTCTGTGTTGAGAGCATGTTTAATATCAAACAATGATTGGAAACTTGTTCTCCCGGTTTGTTTTGCAAGAAGAACAACTCCACTCACATTATTCTGATCTTTCTGCTTCATCTGTGTCTTGCACACCTTCTGCTGCACGTTTTTCTGCAAGAGCTTTTTCTTCGGCTTCCAATGCATTCAACTTCTGAACCATTTCAAAACCATCACGCAAGCTTTCATCTGCTACAAAAGTCAACTTTGGAAATTTGTAAACAGACAGTTTTTTTGCAATGGAACTCTGAATAAAACCAGCGGCACTCTGCAAACCTGCAACTCCACGTTTAACAGAGGAAGTATCCATAAAAGAACTTACGTAAACCTTTGCGTATGCAAGATCTCCGGCAACTTCTACTCTGTTGATTGTAAGAAATTCACTTACCCGTGGATCTTTAATCTGGTGAGTCAGAATCAACTTTGAGATTTCTTCTTTGAGCTGCTGCCCTAATCTAAGTAGTCTGTACTGTCCCATTTTAATCCTTATTCCTGAGCGGCAGATTCACCTGTATAGGCTGCCTGCTTTTCTGCTTTTGCTTCTGCTTCTGCCAGTGTTTCGCCAAGTTTGCGAGCAACATTAACATATTCAAATGCTTCAAGCTGATCCCCTTCTTTAAGATCCTGCCAGTTTTCAATACCAACACCACATTCGTAGCCGGCTTTCATTTCTTTTGCATCATCTTTAAAGTGTTTGAGGGAAGCAACTTTTCCTGTAAAAATAACAACACCGTCGCGAATAACGTTAACTGAACTGTTGCGGCGGATAACACCGTCTGTAACGTAACAACCAGCAATAACGCCAACTTTTGGAACCCGGAATGTGCTTCGAACTTCAAGTGTACCTGTTGTTTCTTCTTTTGTATCTGGACTAAGCATACCTTCCATAGCCTGCTGAATTTCTTCAACACACTTGTAGATAATATTGTACTTGCGGATTTCTACCTTTTCCTGATCTGCCAGAGCCTTTGCTTTAGGTGTAGGACGAACGTTGAATCCAATGATGATTGCATTCTGGTCAGCGGCTGCAAGAGTAACATCGCTTTCGTTGATTGCACCAGCACTTGAATGGATAACATTTACACGGATTTCCTTTGTAGAAAGTTTTTCCAGAGATGTTTTAAGTGCTTCTGCACTACCCTGCAAGTCTGCTTTGATGATGAGTTTAAGTTCTTCAACTTTGCGGTCATCAATTTCTGCAAACATGTTGTCAAGTGTAATTTTCTTAACAGCTTTTGCTGCCTCAAATCTTTTAAGCTCCTGGCGTTTTGCGGCAAATGCACGGGCATCTTTTTCGCTTTCTGTAACCTGAATTGGATCACCGGCGTTAGGCATGTTTTCAAGACCAAGTACTTCTACTGGCATAGACGGACCTGCTTCCTGAACTTTGTTTCCGTGATCATCAAAAATTGCGCGGACACGACCTGAATAAATACCAGCAACAAGCGGATCTCCAACATGAAGAGTACCACGTTCAATAACAATTGATGCAACAACACCACGTCCCTGATCTGTGCGGCTTTCAATAACTTTACCTTCTGCACGGCAATCATACTGAGCTTTAAGCTCAAGAACTTCTGCCTGAATAAGAATTGCATCAAGAAGGTCATCAATACCCTGATGTTTAAGGGCCGAAATATTTACAAACTGTGTTTCTCCACCCCATTCTTCCGGAGTAAGATCAAGGTTTGCAAGCTGAGTCATAACATTTTCCGGTTTAGCATCCGGCTTATCACATTTGTTAACTGCAACAATAATCGGAACTTTTGCATCTTTTGCATGGTTAATAGCTTCCAGTGTCTGAGGCATAACACCATCGTCTGCTGCAACAACAAGAACAACAATATCTGTTATCTGAGCACCACGGGCACGCATCATTGTAAATGCTTCGTGTCCAGGAGTATCAAGGAATGTAATGTCGCCCCGTTCTGTGTGAACCTGATAAGCACCAATTTTCTGTGTAATTCCACCAGCTTCTCCTGCTGCAACATCTGCATTACGGATAGCATCCAATGTTTTTGTCTTACCGTGATCAACGTGTCCCATAACTGTAACGATTGGAGGTCTGATTCTGTATCCTTCTTCTGAACCTTCGTCACTTTCAATAACTGTTTCGTCATACAAAGAAATAAGGTGAACTTCACAATTATATTCAGAGGCAACAATTGTAGCTGTATCGCTGTCAATTGCCTGGTTAATTGTACACATCATTCCCATGCCCATAAGTTTACCAATGATTTCACTGGCCTTAAGGTTCATTTTCTTTGCAAGATCAGAAACTGTAATTGATTCCATAATATCAATTCTAGAAGGAACTGCACTTGCTGGTGTAACTTCCTTCTTGTTCTTGTAAAGTTCGCCTTCATCAAAAGCCTGTTCCTGGTCTTTTCTGTTGTAAACCTGTTTCTTGCCTTTAAATGCTTTTTTAGCAGGGCCTTTGTTTGCTTCCATTGGAGGAACAGCACTAAAGCCACCACCAAATCCTGGTTTACTGCCAAAGCCTGTTTTATTTCCTAAACCTGGTCTGTTACCCTGGAAGCTTCCGCCGTTTGGTCTTGAACCGTTAAAGCCTGGTCTTCCACCATTGCCACCCTGTCTGTTTCCCTGATAACCGTTACCACCCTGTCTGTTTCCCTGGTAGCCATTGATACCCTGTCTGTTTCCCTGGTAACCGCCTCCATTCTGGAAATTATTTCCACGGTTCTGGAAACCTTCTCTTGCCTGTGCTCCAGTAAATCCACCGCGGTTTCCATTGTTGCCATAACGGTTTTTTGGACCGCCGCTTAAATTACCAGCCTTAACATTTGGCCGTGAACTGTTAATTTCAAATGTTGTACGCTCAACAGGTTTGCGTTCAACTTTCTTTTCTTCTGTTTTAGGGGCAGCAGATTTTAATTCTGCCAGTTTATTATCTGCAGGCTTATTTTCTGCAGAAGTTGTCTTTTTAACAACAACTTTAGTTTTCTTTATTTCTTTTGAACCTGCAGCTGAACCAGAAGATTTTGCTTTAACAACAATCTTTTTCTTTTCTGTTGTTTTTGCTTCTGCTGGTTTTGCATCATTCTTAACAACGTCTGCTGTTACAGGTGTTTCTGCAGGAGGAGTCTTTTTTTCTTTTTTAATCAACACTGCTTGGGGCTTTTTTTCTATTTCTTCAGCCATTTAATTCTCCATCAAGTTACTCGAAAATTAGTTTTCTTCGAATTCAAACTCAGCGCCACAATTTGGACACTTAGTCATATCAAGGGTGATTTTTGCACCACATTCTGGGCAGAAATATTCTTCTTCTGATTCAACTTCAGCATCGTCTGTTTCATCTACATCTTCGATTTCAACAAACTGGAGAACTATATCTTTAAGAGCGTGAATCTTTTCTTCTGTAAGACCTTCAACTTTATAAAGTGAACCGTCATCTTCTGCTTCGACAAATGAAGCAAAATCATCATAACCTGCAGCTTTAAGGATTTCTGCATCAGAAGCATCAACACCTGGAAGCTGAGAAACAAATTCGTATTCAACTTCTTCCTGTTCCTGTACCGGAGCAAAAAGCTGTTCAGCGGCTTTACGTGTATCAATTTCTGAAAGGTCCATATCTGCAACCTCTGATTCTCTTTTAACATCAATCATCCAGTCGCATAATTTGTTTGCCAGGCGAACATTCTGTCCTGTTTTACCAATTGCCAGTGAGAACTGACTGTCGGCAACAATTGCAAGAGCTTCTTTCTTTTCTACATCAGTAATAAGAACTTTAATAACTTCTGCAGGACTCAAAGCATTCTTAATGAAAACACGTGGATCTGTATCATATTTAAGAACATCAATTTTTTCGCCTTCAAGCTCACGGATAACATTATTAATGCGCATACCTTTTGGACCAACACATGAACCAACAGGATCAATTGAATCGTTATCTGAGTAAACTGCAACTTTAGTTCTGTAACCAGCTTCACGTACAACCTTGTAAATCTGCACTTTGCCGTCTGAAATTTCTGGAACTTCAACAGAAAGAAGAGATTTAACAAATTCAGGAGCAGCACGGCTAAGAATAACCTGAATTCCATTGCCCACTTCTTTAATATCTGTAACGTATGCTTTAATACGGTCGTCTGTGCCAAAAGATTCTCTTGGATTCTGATTTCTTACAGGAAGAACGCCATCAACTTTGCCCAGGTTAACATAAATGTTTCCGTTCTGTTCACGCTGATAGTAACCAATGATAACTTCACCAACCTTTGATTTAAATTCGTTATAAAGATTTTTCTTGAAGTTTTCATTCAAATTCTGGCGTGCTCTTGATTTTCCTGTAGAAATTGCTGAACGTTCAAAAGTTTTAGGGTCGATTTTAATATCAACTTCATCACCTACTTCGCAGTCTTCACCAAAATATTCTTTTGCTTCTTCAAGTTCAATTTCGATTGTTGGATCGTAAACACCATCAAGGATAACTTTTCTTGCGTAAACTTCTACATCAAGATTATCTGTAAATTTAACGATACAGTTCTGATCCTGACCGTAAGCACTTTTAAATGCTGCCTTAATTGTATTCTCTACGATAAGCTTTACGGATTCCTCGCTGAGTCCCTTTTCCGCCATAAGTTCGCGGATTGCATCTGACATTTCTGACATTTTACGTCTCCTGCTTTATTTGTTTATTTTTACACTATATTTAGTCATCCTATTCATGGATGAATTTTGCTTTTGCGATATTTTCAAAAGTTACAGTTACATCAGAACCGTCTTTTGAAAGGGTAACACTGGCTGTATCTGCACTTTTTATGAATCCAGTTACCCAGTCGTTTACAGTTTTATCCCAGACTCTTACTTCTTTGCCTGTAAAAACCTGAAACTCTGCTGCATTTTTAAGGTTCCGTTCCATTCCCGGCGAACTTACTTCCATGTAAATATCATCTTCTGTTTTTCCTAGAAGTGCCATAAGTTTTGGAAGCAATGCACGATGGGCCTTTGCAACATCCTGAACACCGATTTCTTTTGAAGTATCGGCGGAAGCAACAACAGCTTGGATTTTAGTTGATTCTTTCTGCGGAACAACTGTAAGCTCCACAAGTCTGTAGCCAAGTTCTGCAAGTAACTGTGAACAAGGTGCGTAACATGAATTTTTTTCTAAAGGAATATATTCCAATTTGTCCTCTGCCATTCAAGGCGAAAATTATGGTAAGCAATAAAAAAGGAGCTCCTTTTTTGGGAACTCCATTCTAAATGCTATTAAAATGTTAATTTAGTATAATTTTTAATAGAAAACATGTCAAGTGATTAGTGCAATTTTTCTGATTATTTTTTATCACTCAAGCAGGCATCAAGCAATGCACAGATTGCTTCTTTATCCATGTTCTGACCAATGATACACATTTTAATCATACGGTCACCAACCTGATCATCCCATTCCTTTGCAATTTCCGGATGCTTTTTTAATTCCTGTTTCTGGATACTTTCTGGGCATGCAGCAAGCCACTGTCCGCTAAAACCAGCACTAATCTGGCGGCCGGCAGTTTCAAAAACAAGTGAATTATCCCAGTCATCGTCAAACCACATCATGCCTTTTGAACGGATAATGTTTTTTGGCCATTTTGCAGCAAGCTCTTCAAGTTTTGCCTGATTAAACGGCTTTCTGCGGAAATAAATGAAAGAAGAAATTCCATATTCATCTTCATCTCCGCCGTCTTCCCCTTCATGCTTGTGTTCATGATGGTGGTGGTGATGTTCATGGTCATCCTGGTGGTGATCTTCGTGATTATGTTCCTGTTCTTCGTGATGATGTTCGTGATCTTCGTGATGATGTTCATGTTCGTCATGATCTTCTACATCTTCGTCGTCATGATTTTCTCCATTTTCCAGCTGCTGGCACCATGATGCACTTGTATAAACTTTTTCAAAATCAAATTTATTTGTTCCAAGAATATCAGCAACATCAACATCACCGTGAGTTGTTTCGATTACTTTTACATTTGGCTGCAAAGCTTTTACAACTGCACGAACCTTTGCAAGCTGTTCAGGAGTCACAAGATCAACTTTATTGATAATAAGAGTAGAACAGAATTCAACCTGCTGAACAAGAAGGCTTTCCAGATCTTCTTCATCCATATCTTTTTTAAGAAGAGCATTTCCGCCGTCAAATTCTTCTACCATACGGCATGCATCAACAACACTTACGATATTATCAAGAGTACCGTTTTTAATAAGTTCAAGTTCCTGGGCAATAGGCATTGGTTCGCAGACACCGCTGGCTTCAATCATAATGTAATCATATTTGCCTGTTTTAATAAGGTCTTCAATTCCCTGAGCAAGAGCACTTTTTAAAGTACAGCAGATACAGCCGTTTGTAAGAGGAACAATGTCGGAAGTATCTTCTACTTTACCACCACGGGCAATGAGAGTTTCATCAACATTAACTTCTCCAATGTCGTTTACAATAACTGCAACTTTATAGCCCTTCTGGTTTGTAAGAACTTTGTTCATAAGAGTTGTTTTTCCAGCTCCCAGATAACCGCACAAAAGCGTCATAGGAATTTTCTTCATATTTATATCTCCATAAAATTTTATATTCAGTCCCAATTAATATAATTAAATTTTTCTTATTTGGCAACAATTAAAATTCAATTAAAATTCAATCTTCGCAGAATGGTTTCATATGAGCAGGAAGTTGAATTTCAAAAGCTTTTAATTCTCCGTTCACTGGTATAGTAAGTCTGGAAGCACAAAGGCAAAGTTTTTTTATTCCCAGTTTGCGCACAAGTTTATTCTTTTTAAAATCACCGTGAAGGTCATCCCCGGCAAGAGGACAGCCCGCTTTTGCCATCTGAATACGAATCTGATGCTTTCTACCTGTTTCAAGAGTTAAATGGGCCACAGAAAGATTGATTTTTTGAATTTCAGTTGAATTCTCACTGGCCGGCAACTGAACATCAGTATTCTTAATGATTTCAAAATGTGTTACCGCATCAAGAAGCCTGCCGTCTACAGAAATTTTATCCTTAAGCACACCTTTTCTGATTTTTTTACCGTCTTTTTTACCACCTGCAGAAGGAAGCCCAAAACAAACTGCTGTATATTCTTTTGTAACCTGATTAGTTCCAATTAGTTTTATCCATTTAGAAGCGCTTTGAGGATTTTTTGCAACAATAAGTATCCCCGCTGTATCTTTATCAAGTCTGTGTACAAGATGAATTTTATAGCCAGTTTGCAATGGAAGTTCAGAATCTACAGAATGGGCAACGTTTGCTCCTCCCTGTACAGCCATTCCGCAAGGTTTGTTGATTAAAATAATTTCCTGGTCTTCATAAAGTATTTCAAATTTATTATTATTTTGCCGATTATTAGACATAGAAATAAATATAAACGAGGATTACTAAAATGACAAGATTAAAGCGATTTTTTTCTGCAATTTTAATTATAGGATCTGTTGCATTTTTTGCAGGCGCAGAAAAACTTTCCTCACCAACATACAATTACACAATTGATTTTCCGGAAGGCTTTATTCTTACTAAACGCAATCAGGATGGAACAAATTATTTCTTTACCCACAATGATTTTCAAATCTATACTTCAATTAAAATTTTTAACATTTACGAAATGGACAATGCCGCTCAATCACTGGAAATTGAAGTAGCAAAAAAAACATCAAATTATGATATAGACGAATTTGAATGGAGAAACGGTTTTTGTGCAATTTCACCATTCCAGGGTTCAATTCAGGGAACACCATTTAAAGGATGGGGAATTTCAAGCCCGTTAAGAAACGAAAAAGGTTTTATAGTAATCACTTCCTGGTGTGACGCAAGAAATTTTGAAAAACTGGAAAACGTAATTTTAAGCGGTCTGGACAGTCTTACAATTGATTATATTTCTAATTTTCAGAGCGGTCCTGTAAGCACTTACCATTGTCCAAAAGCAGAAGAAGATGTTGAAGTTTCATTTGAACTGGACGGCCACCAGATTACAACTCACCTTGATAAAAATGACAGGGAAGCCAGCGAAAAATTGATTCAGAGGGAATATTCTGTAATGGAATTATATGCTTCACGTGCAGACTGGCAGCCGGCATGGAAACGATACTACAGAATGATTTTTAGAGACTCCTATTCCAGACTTAACAGAGCCTGCTTTGATATTTACACAAAACTTGAACCAGAATGTGAAGACCAAACAGATATGGCTCAAAGAGTTCTCTACTGGACTCAGGAAAACGATTATCAGCGGGAACAAAATGATGCAGATTTTACAAGCCTTCCTGCAATGCTTTATGGAGAAGGAAGCGATTGTGATTCAAGAAGCATGTTCCTTTCTGTTTTTTTACACCACATGAATCTTGATACAGTAATATTTATCAGCGCAAAACATTCTCACGCAATGGCAGGGTTTATTTCAGACCATCCCGGCAGAACTTTTAACGTTAACGGGAAAAAATACCTTATGGGAGAAACAACAAGCAAAGGCTTAACATGGGGTAAAGTTGCCCAGGGAATGGAAAATCAGGGAGACTGGATTCCTGTATCATTTGAATACGGCGAATAATTTTTAAATGCAAAAAAAACGGCGGGTTCACAACAAAATGAATCCGTCGTTATATTTTTAAATTGAATCAGAATTCAACTTTAAATTACAGTCTTTCTGCAATTGCATCAATAAATTCCCATGAGTTAAGAACTTTCTTAGCCGGTGGGTTTGCAATGCGGGCAATATCCCCTGTCATGTAGCCGTCTTCGATTGTGTCCAATGTTGCTTTTTCCAATTTCTTAGCAAAGTCTACCAGATCCTGAGTTCCGTCCATTTCACCACGTTTTGCAAGAGCACCTGTCCATGCAAAAATAGTTGCAACTGGATTTGTTGATGTTTTTTCTCCCTTAAGGTAGCGGTAGTAATGTTTCTGAACAGTTCCGTGACTTGCTTCAAATTCGTAGTTTCCGTCTGGGCTTACAAGAACAGATGTCATCATAGCCAATGAACCACAGGCGCTGGCAACCATATCGCTCATAACGTCACCGTCATAGTTTTTTGTTGCCCACATGAATCCGCCTTCACTTCTCATAACACGAGCAACTGCATCATCAATCAAAGTATAAAAATATTCAATTCCGGCTTCATCAAATTTTGCTTTATATTCTTCATCAAATACTTTCTGGAAAATTGCCTTAAAGTTTCCGTCGTAGATTTTAGAAATTGTATCTTTTGCGCCAAACCATACTGTAAGCTTTCTGTCCAGTGCGTAAGTAAAACAGCATCGTGCAAAATTTTCAATTGAATTATCAAGATTGTGAATTCCCTGAATAATACCAGGTCCCTTCATATCCATAATTGTTTTGCGAATTTCTTTTCCGTCTGTGCCAGTAAATACAAGTTCTGCTTTACCAGGTCCTGGAGTTTTGATTTCACAGTTTTTATAAACATCACCATAAGCATGACGGCCAAGAACGATTGGTTTTTCCCAGCAGCTTACAGTTCCGTGTACGTTCTTTACAAAAATTGGTTCTCTGAATACTGTACCGTCAAGCTCAGCACGGATAATTCCATTTGGACTGGGAGTAAGCTGTTTAAGATTGTATTCTTCTACACGAGCCTGATTTGAAGTGATAGTTGCACATTTTACGCCAACTCCAAGACGTTTAATTGCTGCGGCACTTTCATACGTGATTTTGTCATCAGAATCATCACGACTTTTAAGACCAAGGTCATAGTATTCTGTTTTAAGGTCAATGAATGGAAGAAGAAGTTTTTCCTTAATCACAGCCCAAAGAACACGTGTCATTTCGTCGCCGTCAAGTTCGGCGATGGCATTTTTCATCTGGATTTTAGCCATTTTATACTCCTAAAAAATTATATATATACAAATTAAAACCAATTTTATTCTGCAGAATTATCAAATTCACCGCACCATTGCACACCGTTATTTTCACACAAGGTCCGGTATTCAACATCCTGACTTTTATTTTTAAGTCCCCTTACAAAAAGCCGGCTTTTAGGAATTTCCCCGCTGACCTTCAACTTATTAAAATCAAAACCTTCTACTTTGAGTGCCTGTTTTACAACACCTTCCCTGCTGTCTAAAACCTTTATCTGAGGGCTGCAAAGTTCATTAAAATCATCAACAAAATTTACAAAATGAGTGCATGCAAGAATGATTGTATCACAGCCGCAGTTTTTAAAATATTCAACAGCAGGCTTTATTGCATTAAGACGCTCTTCTTTTGTGGCAGTAAAAAGATTGTGTTCAATAAATGAAATAAGTTCCGGGTCTCCCCTTTTAAAAACCTGGCAATCCCTGGCAAAATCAGAAATAAGTTTCTGTGTATAAGGATGATTAACACTTACATTTGTAGCCAGCAGACCAATTTTTTTATTTTTAGAACAACCTGCTGCCAGTTTAATTGCAGGAACTGTACCAACAATGGGAATATCAGGAAATTTCTGTCTTAAACAGTCAAGTGCACTTACACTGATTGTATTACATGCGATTACTATTGTTTTAGGATTGAATCTGGAAATCAATTCTGTAAAAAGAGGAGTAAGACATTCAAGAATATTCTGAGGAGTTCTGTTGCCGTAAGGAAAATTCTTTATATCGCCAACATATACACATTCTGCTCCCGGTGCTTTTTTGAGCAGATATTTCATATAGGGAAATCCACCAGTACCACTGTCTATAAAAGCAAAATCCACACCCATATTAATCTCCAAACAACGCATTGAACGCATTTTTTGCCTGGGCTTGTTTTTGTTTTATTGAATCAAAATCTTTTACGGAACCAGAACAATTCAACTTAAAATAATCACAAAAATTTGCTCTTTCTTTATCATTCACGCTGCCTTCCAGGGAAGAAGATTCCAGACAGTCATAATGCTGACCCGGCGCAAAAAATTTACAGTTACGGCAGGAATGAACATCTGCTGCGCAAACAGAACAAACATCGTTTCTTGAGACACAAACCTGAATAGAATTTCCGCACTTCCAGCACATATTTTAATTATATAAATAAAAGAACAATTATTCAATTAAATAATTATTAATAAATAATTATTTAAAAATAATTTTACTTTTTATTACGATTTTTTAAATATTTGCAGACAAAAATATAGCAGATTAATAAAACAATTAGACCAAGAGCAATTAAACCGTATACAGTAGAAAGTATAGAAAATCCCTGAAAATATCTAATTCCAGATTCTGTCTGAAGATAGTTTTGAGTAAGAAATCTATGCAAAAGACAGAAAAAACATGTTAAGCAGTAAAAAATACCGCCTGCAAAAATCAAATAAACCAGAGTATTAATTATTTTACATTTCTTGCACATAGTGTCATCTCCTGAGAAACATTATTTAAGTAATGGAAAATTCCTCCGGCAGAAGAAAAATCTTTATTCACTTCAACACAGTCAAACTTTTTCATTAAATTCTGAATTTTTGATGGTGTATAAATAACAGGGAGTGGATAAAGTCTATACTGTTCATCTACAATTTTATTCCAGAGTGTAAGAGACCAGTAGCTGCAGTTTTTAAGTGAAGTCCATCTGTCGTTATTGTTAATAAAATCCTGAATATCATCCAGTTTTGATTCATCAATATTTACACTCAAGGACTTTCTGCCGTCATAGCGCCCATTTTGCTTTATAAAATTCGGTTCAATATTAAAATAAACCCCTCCATGCCCGCTGATTGACCAAACAGAAAAAGCAACAGCCTGATTATTCTGCAATTCATAATCTTTAATAAATACTGAATGACCAGTTTTGTTTTCTAGAGAAACCCAGGAATGACCCAAAGATTTTACAAAAGGCTTAGATTCAGTTACACCGTCATAAGTGGTTATAGAAAAAATTAAAACATTATTAGTGTTACTGATATCAGTGTTATTGATATCAGTAACACTGATTGTTTTGGAAATATTATTATTAGACCCGCATGAAACAGCAGCTGCAACAAAAATCAGAAAAAAAGCAATACGATTAAAGGTTTTCATTTATGCCTCTTGAGAAATATCAATCAAATAAACTCAGAAATAATAACATAACAATTAAGAAAACAGAAGTGATTTTTTGTTTATTTTAAATAAATTTTTTGTTATGTCTAATATATCTACTTTTTAATTGAAAATTTCCATTTTTTGCTATAAAATTGAATTATGTTTAACACCAGCATTTGCAAACATCCTGGATGCAAAAAAACAGCATTAAGCGTATATACTCAGGACGGAACATTTAATGAAGGAAGGGGATTCTGTTTTGAACATATCCAGGACAAGGATCAGCTTCTTGAAAGCATGTACAAATATGTTCTGGCCAATGAAAAAATTGTAGGGCTTACTGCAATCGGCATGGAATTATCTAATGTTGATTTTGACAACAAAAAGCTTTACGGATGCAATTTCCAGAACTGCAAATTCTTTAACATTAAAATCCATAATTTCAGAGCCCGCATGTGCATGTTCGATTTTTCTACTATTGCCGACTGCTCTTTTCTTCAGAGCAACGTTCAGTTTACATCTTTTGCCGGATGCACATTCAGTCACGTTCTTTTTACTGGCAGTGATTTAATAAGCTGCAACTTTACCGGAGTTAATGCTTACCAGTCCAGTTTTGACGATACTGACCTGTATAATTCAAGATTCATCAGAACAAACCTGCAGAACACATCTATGCGAAACTGCAACTTAAAGAAAACAATTTTCTATGATTTTAAACGCCAGGGTTCTTCATTTAAACTTTCAAATACTCGTGAAGCGTTATTTTCCAGAGACCCCAACGTAACGCTTTCAGAAATTGAAGCAATTGCCAGGGAGGATAATTAATTGAAAATCTATTTCCACCTTTGCATAGAAGAATTTACAAACTGCTATATTGTGTGCAACGATGATCCTGCTGTTAAACAGGCTTTAATAATCGACCCGGGAAAAATCTCAAACGAAATGATTGCCCAGCTGGAAGATGGTGGTTATGAACTTAAAGCGGTTCTGATTACTCACAATCATACAAGCCACACAAAAGGTCTTAAAACATTGCAGAAAATTTATTCGCCAACAGTTTACGGTGCTGATACAGATCTGCCTTCAAAAAACATTATTGAATTACACGGAGACGGAACCTTATTGCTTGCAGGATTAAAAATCGAATATTTTTCAGTACCCGGCCACACTGCAGATTCAATGGCTTTTAAAATCGGAGACGTAATTTTTACCGGCGACACAATTTTTAACGGAACAATTGGAGAAACCAGCAGCCAGTACTCAAAAAGAACATTAATCAATTCTATTCAGCAGAAAATTCTTTCACAGAACAACGACTGTATTCTTATGTCTGGTCATGGACCTCCAACAACAGTTCTTGCAGAAAAAAGTTTTAATATCGATTTGCCTCAGGAATCAATGGGACAAACCAACATTGAAAACTCGACCGCAGTTTAAGCCCCATCTGCTGTGAACGTACTCATCAAGCACTGCACCGGCATTTTCAAAAGCAGCACCTTTAGTTTCTATTACATACTTGCAGTCATCAGGCATTCTATACTGAGCATTTGGGGATGATGCGTGATTTACAAAATAAGTAGAAACGAACTTAAGATTGTTCTGCAGAATATATGCCATAAATTCATTTTGCATCAAATATTCATCGTTTAAATCGTAATTTAGACTTGGAGTTGTTTTAAAATAATTCTTTAGAAATTTCATACTTCCTGCATCAAACATATAATAGCAGGCACTAACTGCATTTCTAAAATCTTCATCTTCAAAATAAATGGCATGCCAGCTTTCATGAGCCATAAGCATTTTTCGCTGATATTCCTGACTTTCCCGGGAAATTGAAATTACAGAACCTTTTCCCTTTTTAAAATTTCCGTCATCACCAAGAACAATTACGCCATTTTTAAGAAGAATATTTCGTAATTTTATTTCTTCATCAAAACATTCAGGAGAAGACCTTAAAGCGTTAAAAAATCTTGCAAGATCTGCGGCTTTATAATCATGGGCATTATACCCGTGATGAGTAAGACAAAATTCATTTGAAACAATAGTTCCTTTATAGCCTGACTTTTCTACAAAATATGCTGCTCTGGTAAAAAATTTATTCTGAGTTTCATAATCAGCAAAATCAAAAAATAGTGCTCCGGGAAAATTATTCCATTCAAAAAGTTCATATTTAGAACTGCGCCAGTTTTCTTTGGGCCAGCTTAAAACAAGACCAAGATCAGTTTTAATAGGAAGATCCGGATCAAAAACAGAAAAATCATTTGGAATAATTACAGCACTTTCTATAAGATCAGAGTTTTCCAGAACAGAAAATTTTCCATTGCAATTATATAAACCGGAAAGCTGAATATTAAATTCCTGCTCCTCAGGCATCCTAAAAAGCTGCAGAATATTTCCCCCATAATCAATTTTTACAATCGGCTGCTTTGAATAATCTTCCGGATTATAGGACTTCATTTTTATATTCAGAACACCAGGAAAAGTCTGTTCAATAAGAGAGCTTCTGTTTTTAATGTTCACATCCTGGCTTCTGTTTACGTCAAATGCTGTACCATTAAAACTGATTGTTCCTCCCATTGTATCAAAGCCAAAATAATTGATTCTGCTTTCTTCGCCGCTTTTAACAAACCCGATTCTGCTTGGCAAAAGCTCAGCCTTGAGACAGGAATATTTATTTTTTCCAAAAGCAAAAAAACCAACAGGCAGTTCCCTGCTCATCATTGAAACTTTAAAAAATTCTTTATTGCATTCATTAAGATTTGCAGCTACAAGTGGACGAGTTGGAATCTGTTTTTTTAATTTTTTAGGACCGTCAAAATCACTTTCATACAAAAAACCAAAGGCAAAAGGTTTTTCTGACTGTTTTGTTTTTCCGTCAAATTTAAAAGTTACACAAACGGAATAACGTAAGCTGTCTTCTGTTTTATCTTTAATTTCATCCAGACTCTGCTGGTCAAACTTAAAATACAAATATTGATTAATCAGGGGATTAGTTATTCTGCCTTTTACTGACTGTCTGTTTAATGCAATCAGGTTTTCTTCACCAAAATCTCCGGCAAATTTTACGCTGCTAACTGTTGGAGTTAATGTGCAGAATAAAAGAACACCAATTCCAATAGTTAAAACACTTATGCAAAGTAAAACTAAAATCAAAAGCTTATTATTTTTTCCAGAGTTTTCCATAATGTAATACTACACTTTTTTTTTAATTTGCTCTATACTTTTGTATGTGAAATCAATTATTTTCCATAAAGACACTCTATTCCATCTTTTTGCATTTCAGAGGAAATTCATAGACCAAATGAATTTTACATTGAACAAAAAATTCAACACATTAAACAAAAACTATTTTTACCCTTCTTCAAATTTTTACATGGAAATTCCAGATCAAATTGATTTTTTAAACTACCAGTTGATTCAAATTACTGGTCCAAAAAAAATAAATGCAGATTATTATCTTGAATGCAGAATCATTTCAAAGCACAAACAGTTTCCAGACATTACAAAAAATCTTTTAATTGCAAAATGCATTTTAGAAGAACAGCAGCTGCAGAATCAAAATGACGAATTAAAAATTGAATTTTCAGATGATTTGATTTTTAACGAAGAATTAAAAGTTTTCCAGTGCTGCACACTAAACCATACAGACAACTGCAATTATGTAACAGAACAGAAATGGGTTAAACTGAACTGAAATTATTTCATTACCCTTGCACCCCGATCCATTGCAGTAAGCCCTGACTTTAAAAGTTCCATAATTCCGTAAGGTTCCAGAAGCCTGATTAATGACGAAATTTTATCCTCACTTCCAGTTGCTTCAATTATGAGACTTGTTTCGCTTACGTCAACAATGTGGGCACGGAAAATATTGCAGGTTTCAATAATAACTGCACGTTTTTCACCTTCTGCTTTTACTTTTATCAAAGCCATTTCTCTCTGACAGGTTGATGAACTTTCACAATGCTGAATAGAAATTACTTCCACAAGTTTCTGAAGCTGCTTCTGAATCTGCTCAAGAATCTGCTGATCTCCGGTAACAACAATTGTCATTCGGCTTTTCTTAGGATCTGAAGTTTCACAAACAGTAAGAGAATCGATATTATAACCTCTGCGGCTAAAAAGACCACTAACACGGCTAAGAACTCCGGCATGGTTTTCTACAAGAACAGAAAGTACATATTTTTCCATATCAATCCACCTTTAAAAATTATCCCGGAACAATAAAAACTGCTCCAGGATAAAATGCTGAATTTAAATTTTATTAGCGGGCACCAAAAGTATTCCAGCTTACTGTGCGCAAAATGTCACCGAATACACCGGCTGCTGTAACTCCCGCACCTGCACCATAACCACGAACTGTCAATGGAATTGGTGTGTAACGTGCTGTGTGGAATACAAATGCGTTTTCACCGCCACGAACCGGATACAGTGGATCATCTTCACCAACTTCAAGAATACCAACAGTAACTTTTCCGTCCTTAATGCTTGCACCCATGCGGATAACTTTGTTTTCCTTTTTGAGGGCAGCAATCTTGTCTTCAAAATATTTGTCTACTTCTGGAAGGCGTGCCATAAATTCTTCAACTGTTCCTTCAAGATTAAAGCCGGCTGGGAAAATGCTTTCCATCTTAATGTCTTCAAGTTCAATTTCCATTCCACTTTCACGGGCAATAATCAATGCTTTGCGGGCAACATCTGTACCTTTAAGGTCGTCTCGTGGATCAGGTTCTGTATAGCGAAGTTCTTTTGCTTCTTTTACTGCTTCACTGAACTTTTTGCCTTCATCAAGTTTACCAAAAATGTAGCTCAATGAACCGCTCATAATTCCGTTAAAGCCTGTAAGTTTATCTCCGGATTTAAAGAGGTTCTGCAAAGTATCAATAATTGGAAGACCTGCACCAACGTTTGTTTCGTAAAGGAAGCGTACATGCATTTCGTTGGCTGTTTCACGGAGTTTCTTGTAGAAATCCATGCTCATTGAGTTTGCACGTTTGTTAGGAGTTGCAATATTCATTCCAGCTTTAAGAATGTCGATGTAGCGTTCCGGCAAATCGTAGCTTGCTGTACAGTCAACAAAAATTGGATTAAGAGGTTTTGTTTCTTTTACAAAGTCGATGATTTCGTCAAGGTTTGTTTTTACACCACGTTCCTTAACCTGGTCACGCCAGCCGTCAAGTTTAATTCCGTTGGCATCAAAAATCATACCGTCGATGTTTGCAATTGCCATTACCTTAATGTCAACACCTTCTTTAAGAAGTGCTTCCTGCTGTTCGTTAATCTGGTCAAGCATTGCACCACCGATTGTTCCAGCACCAAATGCGTAAACCTGAATAGTCTGTGCAGTGTTAAAGAAGAACTGATGGGCAACTCTAACTGCCATGTTACCGTCATTATTGGCAACTACTGCAGAAATTGAACGTTCACTTGACCCCTGGGCAATAGCATGAATGTTGATGTCACGGCTTGCAAGAGCTTCAAAGAATGTTCCTGCAACACCACGTTTCTGAATCATACCGTCTCCAACAATAGAAACGATAGAAACATCATTAAGAACACCAATAGGGTTAATAAGACCATCAGAAATTTCAAGAGAAAATTCTGCTTTAAGAACATCGATTACACTGTTTGCATGACTCTTTTTAACACAGAAAGAAATTGTATATTCACTTGAAGACTGAGTAATAAGGAGAATTGAAATTCCAGCATTGCTTACTGCACTGAAGATACGTGCTGCTGTACCGTTACGTCCCTTCATTCCAGGACCGCTTACAGAAATCATAGCCACATCTTTAAGACATGAAATACCACGTACTGGTCCTGTTTTATCTGCACTTAAATAAGGACCTTTGCCAATTCTTGAACCACGGCTGTTAAAATTGTAACTGTTAAGGGACCAGGCTTCAATTCCTTTTGCTTTAAGTGGAGCAAGTGTTTTTGGATGCAGAACTTTTGAACCAAAGAATGAAAGTTCCATTGCTTCTTCATAGCTCATATCGTCTACAAGAACTGCATCAGGAACAATTCTTGGATCTGCAGTGTAAATACCATCAACATCTGTCCAGAATTCAACTTTGCTTGAACCAAGTGAAACACCAACAATAGCGGCACTAAAATCACTTCCGTTGCGTCCAAGAAGACCCATTACAGGTTCTTTTCCAGTTCCGCCGATCCATGAACAGATAAAACCAGGGAACAAAAGAATCTGAGGCATGCTGGCTGCACTTCCATCCCGGTAAGGAGCAAAAGCCTGAGCACAGCGTTTGTAGTCAGGATCACCTTCTTTCTGTTTTCCTGTTGTAAAAATGTATTTGCGGGAATCAAGATAGAGTACGCTTTTATCTTTTGCAAGGAGAACAGCTTCTACAATAGGACAAACCATAAGTTCACCCATACCCATAACGCGGCAGTGAATTGATTTTGGACATTCACCAAAAGATGTTATACCTGTGAGAAGTCTTTCAAGTTCTCCAAGAAGAGTATTAATTTTTAACATAACATCGCTGGCTTTAAAACCTTTTAAAGTTGACTGAAGTTCACAGCAGATGTCATTATGAATTGTTCTGAGCTGATCAATATAAGTAGATGGATTGGTTCCAGTTATACACCCGTCAATACTTTCCTGAAGTTTGTTAGAAACTCCACCTACTGCACTGACAACAACGCTGATTCTGTCTGTTTCGGCTCTGTTGCACATGATTTCTGCGCTGTTTAAAATGCGCTGTGCACTACCCATACTTGTTCCGCCGAATTTGAGTGTTAACATACCAATACCCCTGTAATTTTAATTTAAAATTAATCTATCATTTTTTAAAAATTTTATCAATAAGAAGTTTTTTTACCAAAGCATCCTTTATTTTCTTTTTTACCGATGCAGTTTCTTTCTTGTTGAAGTTGTTGATTGAATAAGATGCACTTAATGTAAATCTGTTGCCTGTAACTCCAGGATGACCGGCTACCAGCAGCGGAGGTTTGTATTTTCCAATTTCCTGGCTTACTGTTTTTCCAGTATTGCATTTTAAAAACTCATAGCCGATTTTAAAACGCCATTTATTCCAGTTTACATAACCGTTTACATCAAAACAAAAACCTCCGTCCAGATCATCAAAAAATGTAGTAGCCCTTACATAATGACTGTCTCTTGATGATTCCATCAGATACGGGCAGATAGAAAAATCAACTCCGGCACTCCAGTCGGAAAAATTGTATTTAACATCAACTCCAATAAAAACAATATCATATCCCTGCTCAAAATTTATAATATTACCGGAAAAACTTTCTTCTTTTGCGTTGTGATAATCAGAATAATATTCAGTATCATACTGATAGACACCATCTCTGGCAGTCCATTCCACATTACGCATTCTGTATCCTAAAAATGGGGAAACATCAACTTTTTTACCAGACATTTTGTAGCCCAGAACTGCAGAAAGATTCATGTTTTTATTCAAATAAGAATCATGCACCGAAAACATTGAAGCATCAAGGGTAAGAGGATTATAACCACCACCGGCACCAACCCAGTCACGGTCTTCAAGTCTTCCCCACTTGTAAGGTACTGCCAGAGAAAAATCTGCCTTTCCAAAAAAATTAAGCCAGGAACCGTAAAATCCACAGCCAATAACAGGCACTGCGTAATCAATCCAGTCGAGACGGCTCAGAAGCTCATCCTTTTCTGTAAAAACTTTTTCATTTACTATACCAGAATACATTCCTGCTCCAGGAGTTATTTCCCAGCGGAATTTTAAATCCGGGCCTGTTTCTTCTACAGCTGGTTCCGGTTGAGTCTTCTTACCACCAAAAATATTTCTTATACTGAATTCTGCACTGGCAATATTTACAGACAGCAATAAAAATGATATATTTACTAAAGTTGATTTTTTCATATTTACATTGAACTATATAGGCATTGTAAAAAAAAAGCAATAAAATATAAACGAGATTATCCCCTCACGGACAGAATCTAAATTTAACAAATAAAAATACTACCAGTCAGTCATAGACTGCCATTCTTCCCGTATTTTTATAAACTTAATTATTTACTGTCCGTAGAGGTATATTCCCCAATAAAAAAAATCAATCAAAAATCTTCGGAATTCACTTTTATCTATAGACAAACACTACCAAAATCTGATAAAATCTTACAAACTACCATTAAAATTGTGTTTTATACACTAGGAGGATAATTGGCAGACAACAACAGTAAAGGCTTACGTGTAAACGAAATGATTCGTGTTCGTGAAGTCAGACTCATCGATGAAAACGGTGAACAGAAAGGAATTGTATCAACAATTGAAGCTATGAGAATGGCAAAGGACTTGGATCTTGACCTTGTTGAAGTTAGCCCAAACGCAAATCCACCAGTATGTAAAATACTTGATTATGGAAAGTATCGGTTCGAACAGGAAAAAAAGCTTCGTGATTCCAAAAAGAACCAGAAAGTGCTTAAGCTTAAGGAAATTCGCATGCAGCCAAAGATCGGCTCAGGCGACCTTGACAC
>JAEDJS010000019.1 GCA_016296205.1 Treponema sp.
CGGAATCTCTTTGCAGGAGAGATCCTGAATCGGAGTTCAGGATGACACAACGGGCGCGTCATTCCGGCCCCCACGCGTCATTCCGCACCCCCCACGTCATTCCGGACCTGATCCGGAATCTCTTTGCAGGAGAGATCCTGAATCGGAGTTCAGGATGACACAACGGGCACGTCATTCCGGACCTGATCCGGAATCTCATAAACCAATGACCTTAATTTTCCAAAAATATTTTTATTTTCCCAAAACTGAATCAACAAGTTTCTTAAAATCAGGATCTTGTTTTATTCCACTTGTGGATGCTGTCTTTGAAATGCTAAAAACACCTTGTGCGTTTTCTACAATAATTTCCCGGTTGTCCATTTCTTTTGCTTTCTCCAATATTGCGTTTGCTTTATTAATTAATCCAAAGGATGTAAAAGAAAAATTCCCCTTAGCCTTTGGGGCTTCTTCTGTTTTTTCTATTGTAGAATTGGCATGAGCAAGAAGACCTTTACCAGTTGGTTTAGTTTCTGATTGCTGGATTGGTTCTTCCATCAGTTCTTCCAGTTCTTCAACTTCCTGAACTTCCTGGATTTCTGGAAGCTCTTCTGCTTCCGAAATTTCTTCTGCTTCCAAAATATCTTCTTCTTCCGAAATATCTTCTGCTTCCGAAATATCTTCTGCTTCCAGAATATCTTCTTCTTCCGAAATATCTTCTTCTCCCGGAATATTTTCTTCTTCCGAAATATTTTCTGCTTTCGAAATTTCTTGATCTGTTGATGAATCATTATCTTCTGCAACTGGAATAGAAATTTCCTGTTCGGTTAATTCCTGCTCTGGATTATCTTCGGTGGATTCTTCATAATCCATTTGCATTTCAAAATCATCAGTTTCTGATTCCCCAAAATTGTCTTCAGGAAGAATGTCGTTTTGGGTTTCGATTTCAATTTTAATTTCTTCTTTTAAATCTTCTTCCGGATCTGGATACTCATCAAATTCTTTCAACGCTTTCTGTTCACTTTCTGCAATATTTGTAAAAACATCCTTTGCAGGTGTTTCATGATTTGTGTATGAATCCAAACCGGTAAAGTCTGGAGTTGAAATTTCAAATTCTACAAAATTATTTTCATCGTCGCTGGATGCTGGTGCAGGTTCGCTGAATTCCAAAGGTTCTGCAAAAAGATCTGCATATTTATCTGCAAATTCTTCCAGCTCTTCTTCTTCAAGGGAATCGAACTTTTCTACAAAGTCGTATATTGCATCGTTTGAATCATTTTCTATTGGTAAGTCGTCCCAATCCTGGATAAGTGTAAAATCTTCCTGGCCCATTACCTCTCTGGAAGATGGGGTGGCCTTGTCTTCAACTTCTTCAACTTCTTCAATTTCTTCAACTGGTTCTGGCTGGTCTAAAACTTCTTGTTCTGCAATTTCCTTTAATTCTTCAACTTCATTAAGTTCTTCAACTTCATCAAGCTCTTCTATTTCTTCTATAGTTTTGTTGATTTTTTCGGAATGAGTATTGAACATATCTGCCGGGATTGTCTGCACTGTTCTTGGAGTAGCTTCCGGCTGCATGTTTTGAATACGCATTGTGGAACGGCTAAGAATATCTTCCAGCATTGCTTTAATTTGTGCTGTATTTTCGCTCAGGATATTTGTTTCTTCTTTTGGAATTTTTGCTCCAAGAGTTGTGAGAATTTCGTTCCAGCTTTTATCAAGGAGTGCGTCTACTTCCAGACTGTGTTTTTTGCCAACTCTACCAAGGTTTTTTTTTATTTCATTTGTAACTTCATTTTTGCGGCTTGAAATTTCATTGCGAACTTTTACCCAATCGGTGTTTTCGTTATTGTCCAGATATTCAGAAATCATTCCAAGCTGGAATTTTTTAATCCGGTCTTTTATTACAACCATTTCGTCCTGCTTAAGATTAAACAGCATAAAAATAATCAGGAACAGTGTAAAAAAAATGCAAAGCAGGAGAAGAATTTTAATACCAGTGTTAAATGTAAAAGTTGTTTCGTTGTAAACCCATCCTACTCTTGCATATTTTGAGTTGATGCTTGTAAGAAGAATCCATCTGCCGTTTTCTGTTTCTACCAGATGTTCAGTGCCGTAAAGTCCGTTGTTCCATTTTTCTATAATCGCTTCCTGAATGATTTCTCTACCAATGCTTGGAATACCAAACACCAGTCCGGAATTTTCTTTTGCAGGAATAACAGTTGCTTTATCTTCTGTATCATTTTCTGTAATTATATTTGGAGATACAACAATTCCGTTGTCGTTAAGTGAAATTATATTTCTGCTGATGAGGAATCTTGTAAAATCACTGGAATTTATATAGAAAACAATTGAACCTCTTTTGATAGAATATTTATCAATAAATGGAAGCGAAAATGCAAATTGATTTCTGTAGCAGTCAAAGAATACTTTTTCGTTGTTATCAGTTTTTAAATAATCAAAAGGTGTTTCTTCAAGTTTTTCATAATCAGTATAAGAAATTGAATTTTTTGTTTTTTTCTGAACATCTTTTGCATAAGTGCTGTAGTGTAAATATTTTCCGTTGTTGTCTATAAGGCGAATTCCATCAAGCCCTGCTGTAGAAGCAAAAAGAGATCCGGTAAGTTTTGTTCGTTCTTTTACATTTTCTTCTGTAGGACGAGTTTCTATAAAGGATTTAACATTTTCATCGGATACAAAATGTTCAAGCCGCTGAATTGTTGTTGTAAAATATTCATCCATGTTTGCGCTGATATCATCAAGATGAGAATTAATATTTGCAATTAATTTTGGCTGATAAAAACGGGCTTCTGCAATTTTAAAACCTTCAGTAAAGGAAAAAACTGCAAAGGCGCTGAATATTAAAACCGTAATTAACAGACTAAATGTGGTTTTTTGTCCGGATGTCAAAATATACCCCTTAAATTCTTTAAATAGAAATTGCCTTATGTAAATTATCGGTTATTTATTTGGTTTTGTTAAGTGGATTTAGTTGAATTTTCAGATATAACCAATTGCCCCAAATCAATAAAAAATGTTAAAATCAACTTATGAGCGAATTATTAGCCCCAGCTGGGAGTATTGAAGCACTTGATGCCGCGATTGGCGAAGGTGCAGATGCAGTTTATTTAGGTCTCAAAAGTTTTAATGCAAGAATGCGTTCCAGTAATTTTGCATGGAATCAGTTTGAAGCAGCAGTTCAGAGTGTTCATTCTATGGGTAAGAAAATTTACGTAACAGTAAATACGGTTAGCCAGGAAAGTGAAACAGAAAGACTTTACAGATTTTTGTCATATTTGAATAAAGTTGGGCCAGATGGAATTATTGTTCAGGATATGGGCGTTGTGCGTATGTGCCAGGAATTTTTTCCTAATCTTGAACTTCATGCTTCTACTCAGATGAATGTAGAAAGCAGTCAGGCCGCAAATCTTCTTAGTAAGGAAGGTTTTAAAAGAGTTGTTGTTGCCAGAGAATTGGGACTTGAAGAAATCCGTAAAATAAAAGCAGAGACAAATGCAGAACTTGAAGTGTTTGTTCATGGTGCATTGTGTGTAAGTGAAAGTGGGCTTTGTCTGTTTTCTAGTTATCTTGGCGGTAAAAGTGCCAACCGTGGTGTTTGTACTCAGGCATGCCGAAGATATTTTACTGCCGAAGTGCCAGGTGGAGTTGAACAGGGATATTATTTTAGTCCATGCGATTTAAGCCTTATTGATAAAATTCCTGATTTGATGGATCTGGGAGTTGAAAGTTTTAAAATAGAAGGCCGTATGAAAAGTGCCGAATATGTTGGTGCTGTTACTGCCGCCTATCGTTTTGTAATGGATCATTATAAAGAAGACCGTAAAGGTGCCATTGCAGAAGGAAAGCGAATTCTTGCCACAGATTTTGCCAGGTCAAAAACAGATTACTGGTACGGATTTAAAACCTGGAACGAAGGTGTTGAAGGTGCCGGTGCTAAAATCCTTAATCCCCATCAGGCTGGTGGAACTGGAATTTATCTTGGTCGTATTACAGAATTACGTGAAGCAAGTGGAGCAGAAAAAAATCAGTATCTTGATGCAATAAATATGCTTGTTTCAGAAAACGGTGAAGTTACTGTTAAGAAAAATTCGGATGTTCAGCCTAAAGAAATTCAGATGGCAGTAATTTCTGGCGGTAGTTATGATCCTGATCCCGGCGACAGTATTCGTCTTCATAAGCAGAATGATACTGGCCGTGAAAGTCATAAAGTAAGGGTTGTTACTCAGAACGATGATGGCAAAAGATGGATTGATGTTCCAACTGGGTTCACCCGTGGAGACAGTATTTACCTTCTTCAGACAAAATCCATGAGTAAACGCTACAAACGTGTTCTCTCAGGTGATTTGTCAAGATTCCGAAAACAGCCGGGGCCAGAGCAGTTGCCTGTACTTGATCTTACTCCTCTTAAAAAAGACGAATTAAAATGGTTTCCAAATGGTCTTTATATTCAGGTTAGTACAACTGATGATTTGTTCCAGATTCAGTCAATGCATCCAGTAAGAGCAATTCTTGAATTGAATGCAGAAACTCAATATGATTTGCTTTACAAAAATACAAAAGAAAAACCTTGTATTCCGTTTAGCAAAAAAATGATGATCATTTCTCTGGATCCGTACGTTCCTGCTTCTCGAGCCGATGAACTGCAGCAAACTTTGGATACTCTTGTGGAACAGGGGTTTGAAACATTTATTGTAAACAATCTGGCTCATATTCAGATGTTAAAAAAGTATAAAAATGTTCATCTTATTGGCGGACCATACCTTTATGCTTTTAATAAGTGGGCTCTTAGTTTCCTGGAAAACCAGAATATTATGGCATTCCAGAGTCCTTTGGAAAATTCCGAAGAAAATCTGGAAAATACATTGTACAATGTAGAAAAGAGCCGTGTTCTTCTGGCTGTTTTTGCTTACCCTGCATTGTTCAGAATGAGATTTAAACTGCCAAAAGATTACGACTTTACTTATTTTACCGACAAAGAGGGCTTAACATTTAAAGTAAACTCAACTGTAGACGGTTCTTTTGTTATGCCGGAATATCCATTTAGTCTTATAGACAAGATTGTTCCGCTGCAGAACAAAGGTTATACTCACCTGCTTATTGATTACAGCAAAACCAAAGTACGCAAAAGCGATATTAAGGATTTGATGGTTGCCATTCAGAAGAAGGAATACATTCCAGAATCATCACGATTTAACTGGAAGGATGGATTTTATGATCCAGAAAAAATGGAAGCCTATGCTGCTGCAAATGCAAGACGTGAGGAAGAAAAGAATCACCCTGGCCGCACTTACAACCGGGGCAATACCAGAAACAATTCCAGACCTTATGGCCGTGGACCAAAAAAGTCTGGAAAGAAAAACAGACGTTAAAAAACAGACGTTAAAAAACAGTTGATAGAACAAGTTCCAGATCAATGTTTCTAAGCATTGGTTTAGAATACAGTTTCATCAGGTAAATCCTGTTCAGACAAAGTCTGGGACTGAGCTTCCAAAATGCTGCTGGCAGAATCATTTTCCGAATCTGCGGTAGCATTTTTTTTGCTGTTACTGGCTGCACTGGAAGAAACTGGTTTTAATTCCACATGTTCTGCAATGATTGTAACTTTGCTCTGGCTCTTTTCTTCGGAGTTTTTCCATCTTAACTGTTTAAGTCGTCCAACAACTCGGATAAATCTGCCTTTTGTGCATTTTTCACTGGTATAATCAGCCATTGAACCGTAGGTTTCTACGTCAAAGAAAGAAACTTCTTCTGCGCTGGTTCCATCATTTTTCTTGTAAAATCTGTTAACTGCAATTGGAATCATTGAAGCATGAGTTCCGCTGGGGAGGTTTTTTACTTCTGGTTTTCTTACAACGTTTCCTTCAAGAATTACCTGGTTTAAATTGTTCATACTAAAAATCCTTCGCAAGAAAAATAATTTATAAAATTAAATTAATTGCGTAATGTAGAATAACTTGAGTGCCAGAAATTTTGCGCGCAGTAAATTAATGGTTTTCAAGCAAAGAGTAGAAAAAAGCCGCACCCTTCACAAGGAAGGAGCAGCCATTTTCCTACCTTCACTATAATTATTCCTGAAAAATTAGTGTTTTGAACCAAAAGAATTAAAAAAATTATGGAATATTTTTTACAAGTTTAATCATGTATAGTTCAGTATACATCTGGAGAGCAGAGTGATTTTTAATTTTCATCATAGACGGACTTTCAACAAGGCTTTCTGCAAGGCTTTTAATTCTGTCCAAAGTAAAATTTGTAGCCTTTAATGTGCGCAGAACTTTACGCATGTAGTCTCTAATCAAATTGTTTACATCGTCTGTAAGATTGTCGTGGCTTTCTTTTGCAATCAATACATTCCACTCATGGAGATATGCCTCCAATTCTCTGTCTAATGTAGAATTTTCCGGCACAAGGGATTTTTCCAGTTTTTTTGCGGCAGATTTAAATTCTGCTTTTCTGCTCTGAATGTTTTCTGTTTTTGATTCTTCTTTAAGTTCAGCTGCCTTTTTTTCTTCCATATCTTTTTCTATGGCAGTTTGTTTTGGCTTTTTCTGCTTTGTTTTATGCTTTGGTTTTTTTAGCATAAAAGCGGCAAACCAAGAAATTATTGGCATTGTATAATAGAATGGAACTCTCATTTTGCAGTCTGTATAAAGATCAGCTCTGGAAATAAGTAAAAGTTCACTGTATGGAACAAGCTGGTCATTTTTAAACAACTGAAGTTTTGCAAATGGTGAATCTTCCAAATTTTCTTCTTCGTAGGCAAGAAGATTTAAAAATGATGAGTGGAGAAGGCTCTGCAAAACTGGAGAACAGGCTGCTGTTTCCCGCTGCAAACATTTTTCAAAAGCAGGATTTTCTTTCATCTCCGGGAGAGTTTCAAAATTCTTGAGAGCACGGCACCATTGTTTTGTAAGTGCTTCCCTGATAGATATTCTAGCATCATTACAAAGTCTTAGAATCAATGGAACAACCTTTTCTTTTTTTGCAAAATAAACCTCCCGGTCAGAAATGCGGATAGTAAGAAGTTGAGGAAGTTGAGTTCCCATTGCGTCTGTTGCCTGATTATGCAGGTAGGCTTTAAGATCATCAAGGGTGTAAGTTTCAAGAAGAAGCTTTCCTCTGTTATCTTTAAAACCGGAAATTGCATCAAAATTAAAATAATATGGTGCTTTCTGCAGCTGCTCTTCTAATTGACGGAATGCAGTTTCTTTTTGCTGCTGATTCTGGGCCTTAGTTTTAAAAAATGAAGTAGCGATTTCTGTAATGCATACCGATTGAAGAACATTTGTGTCTTCTGCCGTTAAATCCTTGATATTGTCATAATCCTGGCGGATAAAGTAGCACATCTGACTCCAGTAGTAAAAGTTATCACCTTTTTCTTTTAAATTTTCAAAAGCTTTGTCTGGTTCACTTGTAAAGGATTTAAAGAAATTCTTTGCGGTAATTTCTTTTCCAGGATTTGCTACAGTCAACTTTTTTAGAAAATATTCATGTAACTGATCTTTTCTTAGTTTTTCGGCAATTTTATTAAGCGCAATACTGATGATGGCATTTACAGAAACTGTTGAAGGAAAAAGAATTGCAGGGATTTCCTTAGAAAAATAAATTCCGTAAAGGCTCTTATCGTTTGTTTCATTTGTTTCAAGAAGTTTAAAAATTATATCAAGAGCCTGAACTTTTGTAACAATTTCTGAAGGTGTGTTTTTTGGCAAATCTTTTACATTTGGAAAAGGGATAATATGGCTTTTGTCGATTTCTTTATAAATGCTTGTGTAATATTCAATGTAGTAGGAAAGAACAAAAATATCCTGTTTTCCTTTTGAGTTTGTGTTGAGGACAACTTGTTTTGCTTCAGAAAGTTTTATGAGTTCATTCTGGATTGCTTCTGTATTGTTTCTAATAAATATCGCAAGCTCTGGATTTTCTGCCAGATGATGATTTGCATATCGTTTTAAATATTCAGCAAATTCATTAAAATCAACGAGAGGACTTTTCTGCTTGGAAGCATAATGTTTTAAAATTAAACAAATGTTTGTGGTAGTAGCCATATCTTGAAATTATAATCTAAAAAAGTGGAATTCACAACAAATTATTGAAGAAAAGTTGCAAAATGATTAATATATGGTTTATATTTTATATTTAAATCGAGGGAAAAATGCTGTCAGACAAACTAATCAATCTTCATCCTTATGTTCCTGGTGAGCAGCCAAAAGATCGGGTTTATATCAAACTTAACGCTAATGAAAGTCCTTATGCACCTCATAAATCAGTTGTAAAAGCAGTAAAAAAATATGTCACAAAAAATCCTCAGAAACTGGCACTTTATCCGGATCCAGATTCAAATGAATTGCGTTCAGAAATTGCCGCCATGTTGAATCGTACAGGTGGAGTTCTTTGTAACTCATTTGATGATTTGCCTGATGAAAAAGATAAAATTCCCTTTGAAGTAACACCAGATATGATTTTTACAGGGAACGGCAGTGATGAAGTTTTAAGCTTTGTGTTCTATACATTTTTTAATCCTGGGCAGCCAGTTGTAACAGCAAATTTTACATATAGTTTCTATCCTGTTTATGCTGGCTTTTATGGTTTAACTCTTGAGCAGGTTCCTCTTAAAGACGATTGGACTCTTGATACTCAGAAGATGATTTCTTTTGCCTGCAGTAATAATAGTCCAACAATTTTTGCAAATCCAAATGCACCAACCGGCTTGGCTTTAACAAGAAATCAAATCCGGGAATTGCTTTTAAAGGCTCCAAAAGACAGAGTGTTTGTTGTTGATGAAGCATATTGTGATTTTGGCGGAGAAAGTTCAATTCCACTTTTACAGGAATTTAAAAATCTTGTAATCGTAAGAACTTTTAGTAAGAGCTTTAGTTTTGCCGGAATGCGTCTTGGTTATGTGGTATCAAATCCAGAAGTTGTAAAGCATCTGTTTACAGTAAAAAATTCTTTTAATCATTTTCCATGCGATGTTTTAAGTCAGCAGGCTGGAATTGCATCTTGTAAGGCCAGTAACTATTATGCTCGCTGTGCAAGACTTGTGTGCCAGGAACGCAGCAGTATAATTGATTTTCTAAAAAGCAGGGGATGGTTTGTTCTTGATAGTACAACTAATTTTGTTTTTGCAAAAAAAGATGGAGTTCAGGGACACGCTGTTTATGAAGAAGTAAAAAAATGCGGAATTCTAATCCGACATTTTGCAACACCTGGAATTGATAATTTTGTGCGCATTTCTATTGGTACAAAAAAACAGATGAATCTTCTTAAAAAAGCATTGGAAAAATTTTAAAATTTTTTAGTAAATAAAATTGAATAGAAAATTAAATGGAGAAAAATATGAAACTTTTATGTATTAGTGATTTGCATGGAAATATTGAAGTGCTTGATAAACTGGAAAGTGAATTTAAAAATTCAGATGCAGTTTTGTTTGCCGGAGATTTTGCAAAATTTGGTGATACAAAAACCGGATTGCCAGCCTTGGAAAAACTCACAGAAAAACATCAGAATATTTTTGCTGTTTTAGGAAACTGCGATAAAGAAGATTTTCTTGCCCAGATTGAAGCTGCTGATGTTAGCTGCCAGAAAAGTCTGGTTTTTCACGAAGGATTATTGATTGCAGGTTGTGGTGGCGGAACAAAATTTACTGGAACAACTCCATACGAACGCACAGAAGAAGAAATCATTTCCGATTATAAAACTGTTGCAGAAAGTGATTCAGAATCCGGAGAACTTGGAAATCTTATACTGATTATGCACAATCCTCCAAAAGACACAGAATGCGATAAAGTTGCCCCAACTGTTCACGTGGGAAGCCAGATGCTTAGAGAATTTGTTGAACAGTACAAGCCTATTCTAGTTGTTACCGGTCATATTCACGAAAGTAAAGGTGTGGATAAAATTGGTGAGACAACAGTTTTAAATCCTGGAGCTTTGCTGGAAGGTTCTTATTCTGTAGTCACATTAACAAAAGACGGCCACCAGTGGAAGGTTGATTCAGTTGAGTTGAAGTCTATTTAATTTGTAAGCTAACGGTTCGGGATTTTTTTTATAATTTACTGCAGCAGATTCTAAATCCAATGTAGTCGTAATTTTCACTTGGAGTATAAGCAAATCTTTCTGCGGCAGAGCAGAATGGTGTGTATTCTGAATAACTTCCGCCTCTAAGAATTCTTGCTTCTCCGATTTTTGGACCGGTTTCCATTTTGTTTTTTTCTGAATCTTTGTAAATCCCGTTCCAGTCCCAGCACCATTCCAGAATGTTTCCGCTCATATCAAAAATTCCTGCACTGTTTGGATTCCCGCTGGCAGGTGCTGCATTTTTGTTTTCAAATGGCGTGCCTGCAGTTCCCACTGTTCTTGGTTCCTGGCAATTTGTCCACGCAATTGCTTCTTCTGGAATTTCATCCGATAATTGACCGCTGACCAGTTCTGTATTCTGGAATCCCTGGGGAGTCCACACTGCGGCATATTCCCATTCTGTTTCTGTTGGAAGTCTGTACCCGTTAGCTTCAAAATTGCATTCAGCCAAATCACATTCTGCAGTATTGGTGGCATCTCTCAAAACTGAATTTTTGTAAGTGTAGCATGGAGTTCTTCCGTTTAATTCGCTTAATGCATTGCACCAGACAATGGATTCGTACCAGCTTATTCCACCGGCCGGGATGTTGTTGTCTTCTTTTCCAGTGTTCTTTTTTGCAGGAGTTTCAAAAATATATCCCAATTTCTTTGCTTTAATTTTTACAGTGTTGAACAGCTTGAGAGTTGTTTCATATCGATTGATGTAAAAATCACTAACCCATCTTTTACCGGTTATGTTCTGATAATTTTTGCCGATTTCAAAATTGTGGGAGCCGTCGCTGTTGATTTTTGCAGGAATGAGAATCATATCAATCTGTTTGAATTCCTGTGCAAAACATGCTGAGGATAAACAAAGAGCAATAATCAATTTTTTTAAAATTTTCATTGTTTTGCCTCCTAATTTTTTATATGCTTGTGGGTGATTTTTTCTGCCTTCTTTTCTGCAATTTGAATCAGCTTTTTCTGTTTTTTTTCGGCCTTGTACTGCTTGAAATTTTTCTTTTTTTGTTTTGCCCGTTGAGCAGTTTTTGTGCTACCCATAAGCATCCACCAGCCGATTAAACCAGTACCAAGACAAAGACAGCTGATTGCAACCATCCCAAGCCATCCGCTGTTCATCCATGGAAGTGGAATGTTCATTCCCCAGAAACTTGTGATAAATGTTGGAATCATCAGAACAAGTGAAATTAATGTCATTTTTTTCATGATAATGTTAAGGTTGTTGCTCAATACAGAAGCAAATGCATCATTCATCTGACTCATAATGTTCATGTATGTGTCTGCCATTTCCATAGCCTGTTTGCTGTCTATTTCTACGTCATCAAGCCAGTCCTGGTCTTCTTCATCAAGGCGAAGGATTTTTGACTTTCTGATTTTTTCCAGAAGCAGCTGGTTGCTTTTAAGAGATGTGCTAAAGAAAACCAGTGATTTCTGCAGGTTCAACAGCTGAACAAATTCTTTGTTTTCTACTGCCGCAAACATTTCGTTCTGGATGGTTGTTGCTCTTCTGTTGATTTCTTTAAGGTACCGCAGAAAAGTCCAGTCGGCACGAGCCATAATTCTGATTGTAAAAGCAGTTGAATCTTTAAGTGCCAGGTTTGCTACACGGTTTGTTGAAAAATCTTTTAAAACTTCGCTGTCTGTCCAGCAGATTGTGACTATTGTTTTATCTTTTGTAATTACACCAACTGGAGCAGTAAAATATTGAATGTCGGAATTTGGTGAAAAAACCGGAAGTTTAATCAATGTTAAAGTCTGATTTTTTTCTTCTATCTGTTCAATACGTGCCAGTTCGTCTGGGTCAAGAATATCTATGATTGTATCTTTATCTATGTCGAATTTTGTTTCTAAAATTTCAATATCATCTCTGGTAACGTTTCTGGCGTCAATCCAGGTTGTTTTACGTCTGTCCAAATCTTCTTCATTGAGTTTGACTAATTTGCCTTCTTCCTGCTGCCAGTAATTAATCATCTTGGGCCTCGCTGCAACTGATTTTGAATGTTCTTTAAGTTTAACTTATTTAGGAAGTCGTTTCAATAAAAAATCAAAAAAAAGTTGAATAATTAAATTCTTTTGGTTCAAAATTCAATATTTTAAACAATATTATAAATGGAAGGTAACAGAAACAATTTTTTTAAGGAGGATATTTTGAAAAATTCCCTGATTATGGGCCAGATTCTTTGTTTTCTGGCTATGGGCTGTTCAACATTAAAATCTGTGGTAAATCCCTATATTCTGGCCTGTGGAGATGCTGAATGTTCATCTGACGGCGAAACTTTTTTGTGCACTTTTGATTTTGTTAACTGCAGCTCAAAAAAAGTTGTATCTCTTGAATTTGGTTTTAGGATTATGTTTGATTCTGATTTTACTGAATATGATGATGAATTTTCTTCGGAAGTTATTAAAAAAGTAGAGATTAATGTGGATCCGGGAAAAGCTTTAAATTTTAATGTTGATGTTAAGGTTTTAAATAATTTCCAGGCAGAAAGCTTCGGGAGTATTTTTGCATCTGATCCCGAAGTTTTTAAAATTTATTACCAGGACGGATCTAGTTGGATTTGTGGGTAAGATTCCAGTGCTCCATTGCTTCCATTACTTCCTGATTTGTGCTGATCCAGTCATATTTTTCCAGAAGCTTGTCGCAGGTTTTTACAAGGTCGCCCTGGAATAATTCCATTGCCTCTTTGTAATCTTTGTACAGTTCGTCATAACTGAAGGGCTGGCTGTTATTGATTGCATCGATGTTTTCTTTATCCTGGGTGATTCTGTCTAATTCCCATTTGCCCTTGTGGAAAATAAAGATAAGGTTTTCTCTGTAAAGATTGTGATGAACAATAGGGTATTCTGTAATAAGCAGCTGGTATTCAACACTGTGCTTTACTTTTTCTCCTTCCTGGAATGGTGTTCCGTCTTCTCTTGTTACAGGTGGCAGTTTGTCTCTTACAATTGGTCCGGTTGCCATAAGTCTTGCGGGTTTGCCGTCGATTTTTAATTGGCTTACTCCAAAGATTGTGCACTGGCCATTGTTGTTGTCTATGAGCCATTCTGCAGGGCTGTAAGTTCCCATATTTTTGTTCATCATGGCACGGGTTTGAGCTGCAACATAAATATTGCTTACTTGAGCTTCTGTTGTGTTTCCTACTGCCCGGCCACCTGTTGCAGCCTGTATGCTAAGAACGTTAGCTGTGTTGATTCCACTCATAAAAAGTTCTGCTACTTGGAATGAAGTTAAACCTTTTGTAGTAGTTCGCTCTTTCATGTCATCAGCAATCCAGATATAGAAAAGTGATAAAATAGAAATCATAACTGCACTGGCGGCAAATCTAGGCCAGTTAGTTTTCCAGAATCTAAGCCTTTTTATACGCTTTGCTCTTGATGATTTTTCTTTTTCTGCCGTCTTTTTTAATTCTGCCAGCCTGTCTGAATCAATCTGCTCCAAACAATTTTTCTGCTGTTCAATAAATTCTTTTAACTGTGCTATTGGAAAATCTTTCTGCAAAAGTTCACTGTTTTTAGATTCAGCATTGTTGAATTTTTTTGCAGAATTTACTTGTGTGTGGTAAAGAATCGATTCAGTTAAATTTCTTTTGTCGCCGTAACGTGCTTTTTCGTAAACAACTTTTTCGGGGCTGCGGCTTAAACATCCATCGATATAAGCTGTTAAATCTTCAGGTGCTCCAAAAAGGTTCAGGGTAAGTGAATCAAAATTGTGGTCAATAAAATCTTCGTAGCGCTTTACGCTGTCTGTATTTGCAAAAGGAAATTTGCCAGTTAAAATTCTGTAGGCAATTACACTTTGAGTAAATCTTACTGCTTTAAGTTTGCTAAGTTTTCTGAAAATATAAAAACCGCTGTTGGCACTGTAATGTTCAGCACTGGAAAGTTCAACAGAGCGTTCAAAGTTTTCCTGAGGAAGAAAAAGAACTTTAGAAAAATCATCTGCAATAAAAATTCCACCGGCACCGTTATTTGGATATTTCTGGAGGTTAGTTTTAATTGCTGCTTCAATTGATTCCAACGCGGTGATGGAAGCCTTTTTCTGAAGCTGCAGGTTTTCTTCTGTTGGTTCAAGCTCAAGAATATCTTTAAGACTTTTGCCTTTAAAACCAGACCCTTTAAGAAGAACAGTTTCATCATCTTTCTGGGTGTAAACAGTTGGTTCAAAAGAGCTTAAAACTGGTTCAGTAAATTTCCATGGAGAAAAATTCCACTGGTTATTGTAGAATTCGGCCAGCATGCCTTCTTCCTGCAGCAGGTCACTGGTTTTTGCTTTTGTATATGCGTTTTCAGTTTTGAGAGTGTTTAAAAAAATTGTTGAATCATCCTGAGGGTGAGAAAATAAAATTATTTTGGTCATAGTTGAATTGTAGAATAAATGTCGATTTTTTTCAATTCAAGTGGTATAATATAATTATGGAAGAGAATAATCAGAATCAAACTGTTCAGAAGAATTCAAAAGAGATTAAGAACGAAATTAGAAAGCAGAAAAAATTACTCAGGCAGCAGAAACGTCTTGAAAACAAGGCTAAGCCAAAAACAAGCTGGACTACAAAATGGTTCTGGTTTAAATTATGTTTTTTTGTGATTGCAGTTCTTGCCCTGATTTTTGTTTTTTTTGTTGAATACAGACGATTGCAGAAAGTAGAAAAATCAACAAACAAAGAAGTTGTTACATCTAGCATCGAACGAGCGGCAGAATTAACCGTTTTAAAAAATAATTATACAGATGTTGTTTGCGTAAAAAAAACTAAGTTCAACGGACTGGCAAAATCTTATGCTATTATAAAATATACTGGTCAGATTAGAGCCGGTGTGCCTAGCGTAAAGGATATAAAAATTCAATTTAATGAACTGCTTGAGACTGTTCACGTTATTGTTCCTCATTCAGAAATTTTAAGCAACGCGCTTACTTCTCAGGAAGTGTTCGACGAAAAGCAGAATATTTTTGTTCCTATTTCTACCCAGGAAATTTTTGACGAAATTATTGCAGGTCAAACAGAAACAGAAATTAACCTTGTAAACAGCGGATTCCTGAATGATGTTGATTTGCAGACTCGTGGGGTTATTAAAGAAATTTTAATAGGATGCGGATATTCAAATATCAGATTTTCTTACGTAGATGATGTAAGTGAAAATGTAGAAATTGCAGAAAAAATTCTTGAAAATAAATCAGATGATGAAGCATCTTCCCATGATTCTCAAATTCAGGGACAGAGAAAATGGTCCTGGAGAAAAGCAAAGGTAATTATTCAGGATCAGATGGAAGAACAGAGCATGAGTGATGATTCAACTTCTGAAGAATTAATGGTGGAATAAAATGAAGCTGGTTTTGCTGGGAACAGGAACAAGTCACGGTATTCCTGTTATTGGTTGTGGTTGCAAAGTGTGCCGTTCTTCGGATTCAAGAAATAATAGGTTTAGAGCCAGTGCACTTTTACTGGCAGATATTCCGGGGAACTGTTCTGATTTTAATAATCCAACTGGCAGTGTTGCAGGCGGTTTTAAAGAAATTGTAAAATGGAATAAGCTTGTGGCTCAGCAGAAGGGTACAAGTCTTGCAGAACCAATGCTGGTTGAAGAATGCAGAAATCTTTCTGACAAAGACAAAGAAATGCTTTGCAAGACGAATATTCTTGTTGATGCTGGTCCAGAATTTAGAATTCAGGCAATAAAATCCGGAATAAAAAAGCTTGATGCAGTTTTATTGACTCACAGTCATGCAGATCATCTTCATGGGCTTGACGACCTTAGGATTTTTTCTTCCAGTAAACCTCCCAAAAGAATGATTCCGGAAGAGGATATAGAAACAAAAACTCTTGAAATTTATGCCAACTCAAATACTTTGGCAGATATTACCAGCAGATTTGATTATGCATTTAAACCAACTCAGGAAGGCGGGGGAAAACCTAAAATTAATATTCTCCCAACAGAAAATTTTTCATTAGAAAATCCACTTGTTGTAAATAATATTCAAATTGTTCCTGTCCCAATTCTGCATGGTCACTTGCAGGATAACGGTTATGCTTTTATTGAAGAATTAGACGGAAAAAAACATTGTATACTTTACTTAACAGACTGCAGTTCAATTCCGGAAAGCTCCTATTCACTTATTCATAAAATTGCAAAGGTCTGCCAAAGCGGTTCAATAAGTCATCTTGTAATTGACGCCCTTCGTGAAAAATCCCATACAACTCATTTTAACTTTGAACAGGCATTGGAAGCCGCAGAAATTATTAAGCCTGTAAATACCTGGTTTACCCACATCTGCCATGTTCATTCCCACCAGGAAATTCAATCTTATATTGATGAGAATCTGCAAAAATACCCGGGACTTTGGGAAATTAAAAAGACCGGTGGAACAATTCAACCGGCCTATGATTTTATGGAAATTTCCTGTTAATTTTTTATTGATTACTGAGATTCAAGAATTATGTTCAATTTTAAATATTTGCCGTTTCGGAAAACTGTTACTTCTACAGTGTCGCCGGGCCGCTTGTCTTCCAGAGCACTTAAATAATCGGCAAGACCTGTTACAGAAATATTATCAATAGCAGTAATAATGTCGCCACCAAGATAAATTGTTCTGGAATTAAAACGAGAGCCATACTGAACTGCTTCTGTTCCACCTTTGAGCCCGGCTGCTTCTGCTTTGCTTCCTTTTGCAACCTGGCTTACAATCAAACCGGTAGAAATTTTATATCCTGCATAATTTGCAATTCTTGCAGAGTTCTGAACCTGTGAAAATTTAATAATTCCCCGGTTAACTTTACCAAATTTAAGAAGATCTGTTACAACTCTTTTTGCTGTACTAATAGGAACTGCAAAACCAATGCCTGCAGAACTTCCACTGTTTGAATAAATCATTGTGTTTATTCCAATCATTCGGCCCTGGCTGTCTAAAAGTGGTCCGCCACTGTTTCCCGGGTTGATTGCGGCATCAGTTTGAATCATATTGCGGATAATCACGTTTTTGCTTTCCTGAATAGGTCTCCCCAAACCGCTGATTATTCCAGTTGTCATTGTTCGTTCAAAACCAAAAGGATTTCCAATAGCAATAACTTTCTGTCCTACTTTAAGATTTTCTGTTGATCCAAAAGCAATTGTTTTTAGTTCAACTCCATCAGGTGGATCAAATTTTATAACTGCAATATCACTTTCCACATCCTTACCAATTACTTTTCCAGGATAAGTTGAACCGTCTGCCAGTGAAATATTAATTGTAGTAGCGTTTTCAATAACGTGAACATTTGTAACAATATAGCCGCGCCTGTCGATTATGCTTCCACTTCCAGAACCACTGCTTGTTACAACAGGTTCAAGAAACCAGTCATAGCCCATCACTTGAGTAGTAATGTTTACAACTGCTTCGTTGCATCGTTCGTATACAGAAATATTCTGGCTTTCGTCCAATGTGTAATTTGAGTTGTTATCTATTACCTGGAGAATTGGTGTGTTTGTTTCCAGAATGTCTTCATCGGCAGCAGAAACAAGTTCAGTTTTATGTTCTTTTTTTGCTGGTGAATTTTTTATAATGTGAACGGCTCCAGTTGTAATTGTTGCAGCAAGAACTGCACTTAAAACAGAGCATAAAATCATTTGGTGTGTTGCGTATAATTTCATAGTAAAATACTACAATATTGCAGATTTTTTGCCAACAGATTATAATCGAATTATGAAATTTGGTTTTACCGGCAGAAAAATTTTTATTGCGTTACTGTTTCCTGTTCTGATTTTAAATTCAAATTTATATGCTCAGACAAAAATTGAGCAGGGGACTAAAGTTTCAAATTCAATCGATTCAAAATCAACTTTGCTCAGAATTACATCAAACGTAAAAAGTGCCTCTGTTTATTTAAACGGACATTATCAGGGAGACACTCCTCTTGTAATCAATAATCTTCCTCAGGGAACTTACCGGCTGGAAATAAAAAAGGAACATTTTAAGAGCGTTCTGCAAGACGTGGAAGTTTTAAAAGGAATTTCCAATACCTATAATTTTGAATTAATCAGCATGTCTGGTACAGTTACAATTAATTCAGTTCCTTCTGGGCCAATGATTTTTGTTGATGGCAGTCATGTTTTTAGTAATGAACTGCAATTGCTGGAAGGTCCCCATAAAATTGAACTAAAAGCTTTTGGCTATAAAAATCATGTTGAGTGGGTTAATGTTAAAAAAGATCACGACCAGTTGATTCAGGTTCAGATGACAGAAATTCCTTTTGGTATTACATCACTTTCTGCAGATAAATCAAGCTTTAATCCTGCAAATCTGGGAACGGCGGGAAGAGTGCAGCTGGATTTTTCTGTTACCGGTTACTCAGATGGAATATTAAACATTACAGATTCCAGTGGCAGAAGAATTTTTTACAAAGAATATATTTTTAACACGTGGAATTATGAATTTATCTGGAATGGCCGGGACAGTTATGGAATTCCTGTTCAAGACGGTGTTTATACAGTGACTGTTCAAAGTGATTCTGCCCAAAGGTCAATTCAGATTCAAGTTGATTCTTCAATTAATCATTCATTCATGGGAATAACAAAAAGTGGAATGGGACTGGGAGTTGTGCCCTGTGCCCAGACTCTTAAAGCTCATCAATTTCTCCTGGATTTTTCACTGGGACTTTTTTATAATTCAAAAGATATTAAAGTTGAATTTTTCCCATTCAGTTTTGGTTTTGCATGGGTTCCCGTTACAGGCTTTGAATTGTCGGGGGTGTACAGTATTCAGGCCGGATGGAATGGTGGAATAAACGGTAATATTACTGCAAAATATGCAAAAGAGTTTGTGGTTTCAAAAGGACTTCATGTTGATTTTGGAATTCTTGCAAGATTTGGTGCGTCTTCTGTAATGCAGCTTCCACCTTACGGCACAGATCAAGGAACTGGAACTGGAGGGGGATTAGTTCTAGGCGTGGATACAGGTCTGTTTTATGGAGGCATCTCCAGCGAATTTGTTTACGGGGCTGCCAGCGTTTTACCTTTTGGCGGAACTGATATTTTGTGGAAAAATGGAATGGTTTTGCAGGTTCGCAGTCAGAAATTATCTTTTGGAATGTGGGCGGCATTAAATTCAACTTGGGGCGAATATAAAATTACTTATGCAGAGGGTTTAGTAGAAAAGGGACCAGCAGGGGGCAATCTGCCAGTGGGTCTCAGAAGTATTGATAACGGTTTTGAATTTATTTCAGATATCCGGCAGAGTTCCGTAAGTATAAATGCCAGAGCAGGTTATATCTGCTATTTTGAACAGGCTTTGTTTTATCCTTATGGAAGTGCCGGATTTTCATTGTCGTTTTAGTTTATGCACTTTTACCGCTGATTATTTAAATCGAACGATAAACTGTTTTTTCTTTCCCCGGCGCAAAACAATTACCTGGCCTTCGATTGCAAGTTCTTTTGTAACAGGTGTGTTTTCGTCCTGGAATTTGTCTCCGTTTAAAGTGATTGAACCAGCTGCAAGGAATTCACGGGCTTCACGCTTACTCTGAGCAATTCCGTTTCCAACCATAACATCAATAAGACTTGTGCCTTCTGCAATTTCTACGTTTGGAACGTCCTTCATCCCGATTTCAATATCTTTTACGCTAAGACCTTTAAGGTTTCCGCTGAAAAGTTTCTGTGAAATATCAACTGCTTTTTCATATTCTTCTGCACTGTGAATATCTGTAATGATTTCTTTTGCCAGTGCTTTGTGAGCTTCACGGAGTTCAGGGTGTTCCTTGTTTTTTGCTTCCAGTTCATTAATCTGTTCAGGGGTGAGGAATGTAAAAATCTTAAGGTAATCAATAACCATTGAATCATCAACGTTAATAAGATACTGGTAAAGTTCATAGCTAGAAGTTTTATTGATGTCAAGCCACAATGCGTTTCCTGCACTTTTACCAAATTTGTTGCCGTATTTGTCCAAAACCAAAGGCATTGTAAATCCGTATGCTTCTTTGCCTTCTATTTTGCGGATAAGTTCAAGACCTGTTGTAATGTTTCCCCACTGGTCTGCACCTTCTGCCTGCATAATACAGTTTTTTGTTCTGTACAAATGGAGGAAGTCGTACCCCTGAATGAGTGTGTATGAAAATTCTGCAAAAGTAATACCTGTTTCAAGACGGCGTGCAATAATGTCTTTTCCAAGCATGTAGCTTACGTTGATGAATTTACCAATGTCCCGGAGGAAGTCAAGGAATGAAAAATCTTTCATCCAGTCGTAGTTGTTTACGATTTCGGCTTTTCCATCAAAAAGGCGGTCAATCTGTGCTTTGATTCCGGCAAGGTTTTTGTTCAATGTATCTTTTGCAATAATGTCTCTTTCTGCTGTTGGACGTGGGTCTCCAATAAGACCAGTTGCTCCGCCGCAAAGAAGAATCGGATGATGTCCTGCTTTTGCAAAACGTTTTGCTGTAACCAGAGATGAATAATGACCTAAATGAAGGCTGTCTGCAGTTGGATCAGTTCCCCAGTAAAAAGTAATTTTTTCGTTGTTAAGTTTGTCTGCTATGTCTTCTCCGGCAACGTCTTTAATCAACCCGCGCCACTGAAGTTCTTCATAAAAAGTCATAATGTTCTCCATTTATTTAAATGATTTAAATTGTGAATAATTTACCATTTATTAAATGTTTTTTCAATCAATTATATAAAATCCATGAGTTACAGCTTTCCGGAAATAATTAAAAATTGTCGAAAAAAAATAATAAATCTGATAGAATAATTTTATTATGTTGAATTTGTTTTATACAATCGCATTTGTGTTTTCACTTGTCTGCCTGTTCGTGCTTTTTACTCAGTTTCAAAATAAAGTAACTGTTTATTATGTAATGCTTTTTTTCGCAATTATGCTTACTAATTTTGGTTATCTTCTGTTAACAAGATCTGATAATCTGGAAATGGCTTTGTTTTCATATCAGGTGCTTTATCTTGGGGCAAGTTTTATTCCTTTCTTCTTTTTTATGTGCCTGGCAAATTTGTGTAAGACAAAAATTCATCCATGGATTCAGACTGGAATGATAATACTGGGATGTTTTATATTTTTCCTGGTTTGTAATTATGGTGTTGATAACTGGGGTCCTTTTTCTATTGGTCATATTTATTATAAGAATATTTATATTGTTAAAAAATATGGTGTAAATTTTTTGCAGAAAGATTACGGACCTTTGCATACAATTTATCCTTTGTATTTGATTTTGACAGCTATTTCCGAACTGGTTATGATTATCAGGTCATTTAAGGCCAAGCTGGAAGTTTCTGTTGCAACTGGCGTTACTCTTCTTATTACAATGCTGTTTACGATTGTTTTCTATATTGTAGAAAAACTTGTTGTAAAAATTCCACTTATTCCTTTTTCGTATTTCTTTACAGAGATTTTTCTTCTGTTCCTTTTGCAGAGAATAAAATATTACAATGTGGATGTAATTTCAAAAGATTTTATCAGTATTGCGGAAGTTAACGGGTTTTTTATGTGCGACAACAAAGGATCTTTTCTGGGCAGTGATGAAGTTGCCAGAAAGTGGTTCCCGGAAATTGGTGAATTAAAAATCGACAAGCATATAAAACATTCACTGCTTAAAAAAAGTGAATTGCTTAATCAGATTGATTATTGGGTTCATTGTGGAGAAATCAGTGAATCTAAAGGCAACAAAAAAATTCTGATTTCCCAGGTTGTAGACGGCCAGCAGAAATATTTTGAAGTTGAACATTTCTGGTACGTAGAAAACAAACGAAGAATGCTTCACTTTATTTCTATTTATGACGATACTCAGGATCAGTTAGACAGACAGTATAAGGACCAGATAAATCAGCAGCTGGAAATTGACGTTAAAAGTAAAAGCAATAAAATGCGTCAGGCTCAGAGGGATCTTCTTGTGGGACTTGCTTCAATTATAGAAAACAGAGACAGCAATACTGGCGGCCATGTTCAGCGTACAAGTGACGTTATGAAGATTTTTGTACGGCACCTTGAATCAACAGGAAAATTCCCTTTTCTGGACAATCAGACTTCATCCAGAATTATCAGAAGTGCACCAATGCATGACTTAGGAAAAGTTGGAGTTGCAGACATCATTCTCAAAAAACCGGGAAAATTTACCGACGAAGAATATCTGGAAATGCAGACCCACGCCGAAAAAGGTGCAAAAATTGTACAGAAACTTCTTTCGCATTATGAAGATGATTTGTTCCGTAAAATTGCCGTAAATGTAGCTCACTTTCATCACGAAAAATGGAACGGTAAAGGTTATCCTTCTCAACTGTCTGGAACTGATATTCCATTTGAAGCAAGAGTTATGGCACTGGCCGATGTTTTTGACGCACTTGTAAGCAAAAGAGTTTATAAGAGCAGAATGAGTTATGATCAGGCTTTTGAAATTATTAGGAAGGATAGTGGGTCTCATTTTGATCCAGATTTATCAGTTGAATTTATCCAGTGTCGTGAAAAACTGGAAGCACTTTATAATTCTTATGACGATGATTTTGATAAGGTCTAAAAACTAAATTCAACTTAAACTAAATTCAACTTACTTGAAGAATTAAATAAAAAGTTCTATATTGTTCAGATAACAAATCAAATTATTACTATTACAGAGGCTTATCATGGATTTTGTAAAAGAATTGCTTGAAAAATCAAAAGCTGCCGGAAAAAGAATTGTTCTTTGCGAAGGTGAAGACAAACGTGTTGTAGAAGCAGCATCAAAAATCGTTAAAGAAGGTATTGCAAAAATCACACTCATCGGAACTAAAGAAGAATGTGAAAAAGTTGCACCAGGTGTTGATCTTACTGGAGTTGATATTGTAGACCCGTTAACAGATTCAAACTCAGACAGATATGCAGAAATTCTTTTTAAAGCAAGAGAAGGAAAAATCAACAAGAAAACAAATGCACCTGAATATGCAGATGTTGCAGCCGCAAAAGCATATATTCTTAAAGACAGAACAATGTATGGTGCCCTTATTCTTAAAGCAGGAGACGCAGACGGTTTTGTTAGCGGTGCATGTCATTCAACAGCAAATACATTGCGCCCTGGACTTCAGGTAATCAAAACAGCACCTGGAATTAAAACAGTTTCTTCTTCATTCATTATGGTGGCTCCAGAAAGTGGTAACCCATATATCAAGGAAGGTGTAAGCCTTTTTGCAGACTGTGCAATCAACATTGAACCAAGTGCAGAAGAACTTGCAGACATTGCAATTGCAACTGCAGATACAGCAAAGAAAATCGGCGGAATTGAACCAAGAGTTGCAATGCTTTCGTTCTCTACAAAAGGTTCTGGAAACGACGACAAATATTTTAAGAGCGTTCCAAAGATGCAGGAAGCAACAAAAATTGCACAGGAAAAAGCACCTGAACTATCATTAGACGGTGAATTCCAGTTTGACGCTGCAATTGCTCCAGAAGTAGGCGAACTTAAAGCTCCAGGCAGCAAAGTTGCAGGTCATGCAAACGTATTTGTATTCCCAAATATTAACGCCGGAAACATCGGTTACAAAATCTGCCAGCGCATGGGCGGATGGATGGCAATTGGTCCAATCTGCCAGGGATTTGCAAAACCATTAAACGACCTTAGCCGTGGCTGCAACGTTGATGACATTGTAGCAACAGTAGCAGTAACAGCATTGCAGGCTTAATTCATTTTCTATGGGCTAAATTCATTGAATTATTCACTGGATTTGGCCCATAATTGTTTGTTATAAAATCAATATCTAAATTATTTCTTTACTATTAAAAACATTTGTTGTAAACTTAAAAACTGTAAATTAGATTTTGAGTCATATGGAAAAGAAAAAAAGGGGAAACTCTTCATTGCTGTTTGTGTTTTGTTGAAGAATTGTTTTATGGTAAAAAAATTAATGTCTGTAAATTTTATTTTTTTCTCATTAATGATTATTTTTGCTTCATGTAAATTTACTTATAATAAAGATTCAAGAGTTGCTTTTGTTCCATATATTTTTGAACAGCCTCAGACTCAGTTTGTTATTCCGGGGCAGCAGGTTCAGCTTTCTGTAATTGCCGACACAGTAGAAGATGATGCAGTGCTTACTTACCAGTGGTATAAGCTTTCTGAATCATCTGGCGCAGAACAGTCAATGCAGCCAGAAGAAATGGAACTTCCCGGGGAAACTGATTCAACTTATAGTTTTATCTGCCCTCAAGTTGAGCCAACTCAGCAATTGATTCAAAATTTTTTTGTTATAGTAAAATCCACTTTACCAAACGGCTCCCGAGCAGAATTAAAAAGTGACCTTGCAGTTGTTACAGTTAGCCGGAAAAATGCAGTAACACCAGTAATCGCAAAACAGCCTTCCAAACTTAAAATTGATATTAATCAGACTGGCAGTGTTTCTGTTGATGTACAGGAGCCGTCAGACGGTGGAACATTAACGTACAGATGGTATAAAGTTTTTTCATCCAGTCAAAATCCGGCCGAATTTATTTATGAAGAAATTCCAGATCAGAAAAAACCGGTTCTTGATATTGCTGCCGTTGATCATTATGAAGAATATAAAGTTTGTGTTGATGTTACAAACAATAATCCAAAGGCAACAGATAATCAGACTGCAACAATCAGGTCCAATTCAGTAACAGTAAAAATCGGTGACGAAGACATTGTTTATCCAAGACCATTTTTAACTCGTTCAGAAAATCTTGATTTTATTTTTTCCAATAGTAGTGTGGCAGAAGTTGAATTAACAGTAAGCCGCAGCAATTGGAATTCAATTTGCAATGATTCATATCTGCATGGTCCGGAAATTTATTACAGTGCCGATTTTAAACTCAGCCGAAAAGATGAAAAATCTCAGAAAGAATATTCCTGGGAAATTAAAAACGTGGGGCTCCGTACAAAGGGTGCAACAAGCCGTACCGTAAAACCACAGAATGGTTTTGAATATCAGCAGGCAAGTTTTAAAGTTGATTTTGAAGAATTTATTTCCGTTACAGATCCGGAACGTCGACTTGCAAACTGTATAAAAGGGTTGAACTTAAAACGGTTCAAAGATGATTCAACTTTTGTTCGGGAAATTTACAGCTTTGATTTATTCAGAAAAAACGGAGTGTGGACTTCTCCTCGTGCAGGTTATGCTCACCTTACAGTAAATATCGTGGAAGCTGTTGACCAGGATAACAATCCAGTTTCGGTTACAACAAAAGATTACGGCATCTACTGCATGAATGAAGAAATTAACAAACAGTTCCTCAAAGAACGAACAGTAGCGGAAGGCGGCGGATTATTTTCGGACAACAAGGGAATCCTCTGGAAATGCTGGAACACAAATTCGTTAAACGATACTGATGATTCACGATTAACTCTGGCGTCAAGTGATGCAGATGCAGATAAGTATTCAATCGAAAATAAAATAAATCCGTCACAGAGCATACGGCCATCATATTTAAAAACTTACGACAAGGTTAGTCCTCAAACTTCTCTGGAAAGTGCAAAAACTCAGCTTGCCACATTTATCCGCCAGCTGAACAGTTTTGATTTTTCAACACCTCAGGGAATTCAAGATGCCTGTCAGTGGTACAAAAACTGCACCGATGTTGATCTTCTTGCCAGAACTTTTGCCTGCAGTATTTTAGTTGGTGGCTGGGATGAGTACTGGCTTAACGGAAATAATTTTTACTTGTATTTTGATTCTCAGAATTCAAGACTTTACCTGTTTCCTTATGATTACGACAACGTTCTTGGAATAGGCAAAACAGAATTCAATGATCCTGGAAAACAGAATCCTTTTGTCTGGGGTCAAAATCGTGTGCGCCCTCTGATTGATAATTTTTTATCTGTTCCTGAATTTTATAATCTGTATAAAAAATATATCAAAGAATTTTCAGAGTCAGAATATTATTCCTTCCAGAATTCAGCACAAAGAATTCAGGGCTGGCAGCAGTTGATTTCTGATAAAGTTCTCAGTGATGATTTGTCATACGGAGACACCGCTTCTTCTATTTATGATGGAACAGCAATTACAAACTGGGATAGTTATAAAAATTACAGAATTATTGATTCAGATCCTGCAAAGAATTTCTTCATTATAAAACAGGCTTCTCTCGAAAAATACTTAAACTCAAAAGTGAATGTTGAATTTTTTGCCAACGGGGACAATGTTCAGTTAAAAAAATATGATTCTCAGCAGCAGATTGCAGATGAAGAAGGCAGCAGTTTGATACTGGAAAACCTTTTGTGTAATTCAGAAATTTCAGAATTAATACCAGACCCAGTTCGCCCAGGATATAAATTTCTCGGCTGGACAAAAGAAATTGCGGGGGGCAGACTGGTGTCTAATCTTCCGTTTAGTGAAACCTCAATCAATTTGTTCGCAAGCTGGGGCAATTAAAAAAATTATCGGTTTACTATAGATTTACCACGCCAAGAACCTTTTATCCATCGAATAAGAACAATAATGCCTCGTATAATTTCATCCATGGCCATTGCAATCCAAACTCCAGTTAGCCCAAGGTTGAATATTTTTCCAAGAACAAAAGAAAATACAACAGAAATTCCCCACATAGAAACCATACCAAGAACAGTCGGAAACAAAACATCACCAGCTGCCCTTAGACTTCTGATGATTACAATATTAAGGCAGCGTCCCAATTCCAGAAAGAACGCAACAATCATAACAGATTTTCCAATTTCAATAATTTCTGGATTTTTAGAAAACAAAGTCAGAGTGAATCTGGACAGCAGAGCATTCAACCCAGCAATAATAAAAGAAGCAATCATAGCATTTCTTGTTGACTGTAAAACTTTTCTGTAAGCGTAATCTTCATCACCGGCTCCAGTTGCATGTCCAATAACAATTGCCGTAGCTCCTCCTGCTGCATTAGAAAAAGTCATGGCCAGTAAAGAAAGAGTTGAACAGTAAACCTTTGCAGTAATAGAAACTTCCCCCATAGTGTTAATAATTGTTGTAATAATAATCTGACTAATCGTGTAGAAAATATTTTCTCCCGCAGTAGGAATCCCAAGTTGAATTAATTTCTTTAAAAGATTGGCCGGGAACGGATTTAGTGATTTTAAATCGATTCTGCCTCCAATCACCTTGTAAAAGACAATGATACAAAAAACAGTTCCGCAAATCTGGGACAAACTGGTAGAAAGAGCAACTCCTTTTACCGCAAAATTCAAAAACTTCAGAGGACCATATAAAAAACACCAGTTACCAATAATATTCAGAATGCTGATTCCCATAGACAGAAACATGCATAAATTTGTTTTACCGTTACAGACAAAAATCTGCTGGAAAATTCCAATAATTGCCTGGCAGAATAAAAACATCCCAGTAATTTTTATGTAGGAAGTTGAGTCTTCCAGCATCATTCTCGGAACCTTCATAGCAGTTAAAAGTGGTCTGGCAAAAAGAAAAATAACAGCACTAACAAATACACTTAGCACAAGATTAAAAAAAATAGATAGAGTATAAATCTGATTCATCTGATGTTTGCGTTTAGCTCCCAGATATTGAGCTACAATTACGCCGGTGCTTGAAGAAATAATAGAAAAAGCCAGCACCAGAAATCCCGTAAGATGATTCGCATTCCCAATAGCTCCAACTGCATTTTCGTCAAAATGGCTGAGCATAATAGTATCAGTATACCCAAGACACATAGAAAGAAGCATTTGAAAAAAAATTGGAATGGAAAGCTTAAAAACAGAAAAACTCTTATAGTCATCAATCTTAGTTTGTTCCATAAATCACAATTATAATGATTCATCTAAAAAGTGAACAGTAAAAAGAAGATAAATCATTGTATACTTTTGAAATTATTTAGAAATGCTCCTCACAACTTATAAATTTCAAAACTCCAGATCCCAAAGTTTAAATTTCTGTAATAAATTCCAACTTTTAGTTCAAGTTTCTCAAAAATTCTCCTTTAAACTTCAAATTTAGGCTCAAAATTTCAACTTTCGCACCAGTTCCCAATAAAAAACAATCAACTCCCGTGGCAAGTATCCTCAATGTAACGAAAAGCGAAAAATTGTAAGTGTGTATTAAGTGTTTTCCAGGTTACACTTAATTCTTTTGCTCTTTGCAAGCCTTGTTTTGTTCTTTCGCTAATTAATTTTCTTTCAATTTCAGCACTTAAACCAAAAGCAAGCACTTTTGATTAAATATCATCACCAAGCCTCGATAACTCTGTACAAATAATTAAATCGAACATTAAAACAAATGACTACTCCACTCATAACTGATTCGGTTTTGAACTTTTTATCTTATATGCCGAATCCGGATGATGTGGCAAACGGAACTTCTGCAAGTTATGAGACTTATCGCAATATGCGTAAAGACCCACGCATTAAATCACTTTTAGGAAAATTGAAATCTGCTGCATTGAACTTTCCTATGTTCATCAATCAGGATAACTCTGACGACAAGGTTTTTGAGTTTATCAAGGATTTGAAAATCTTTAAAAATATGCTTAAAAAAAATCGCAGAATGCTGGTTGCGCTTGATTACGGATTTTCTGTCTCAGAGCTTGTTTGGAAAATCGAAAACGGAAAATACATTCCAAATAATTTTATCACTCGCAAGCCTGAACGATTCTATTTTAATAATAACTGGGAATTGTTTTTGTCTGATTCAGGGCAAAATATAAAACTTGATCAAGATTATAAGTGGCTGATTTTACAGCATGAACCTGATGACGAAAACCCTTATGGAACTTCTGTTTTGCGGTGCTGTTATTGGCCTTATCTTTTTAAGCAGGCAGGCTATGACTTTTGGTTCCAAGCAACTGAAAAATTCTCTGTTACATCTTTAGTTGGATTATTTACCGCAGACGGTGGCGACGAAAACAAACTTAGACAAACTGCTTTTGAAATTGCAGAAATGTTGATGAACGTTTCAAGTGGTTCAACTGGTGCATTGGCTAATGTAAACGATGTAAAAGAAATTTCAATGAGCGGTGATTTGGCTCATTTTAAAGAATTGGTTGAAGCCTGCGATTTGCAAATTTCTTATGGATTAACAGGACAATCTATTGCAACTAGTGCCACAAATGGTGGAAGTCTAGCACTGGGTGAAGTTCAAGCTGATTTACTTTACGAAGACTGTAAGGCTATTGCTTTGGAACTTCAGAAAGTTTTGCAAAAAATTATTGATTGGACTGTAGAATTAAACTTTGGTCCAGGAGTTCCTGCTCCACAGATTCAGTTTGATGTAGACCGAAAAGCAAGTTTTGACCAGGTTATGCAAGCAATTGACAGAAAAATCCCTGTTTCAAAATCGGCTTTATATTCTCAATATGCTTTGCCAGAACCTATTGATGATGATGATGCTTTTATTCGTGAAGATTCTGGAATGATGTTATCTGATTCTGACAAGAAAAAAAAAACTATCAATTCTATTAAGTGATTCATCCTATCTTAGAAAAGAAAAAGAGAATATCGCAGAGCTTGAAAACCTTTGCGATGTTGCTCAAAACGCAATAAAACCACATCTTAAAGACATTTTAATTCGTTATTTAAACACAGTAAAAAGCGGTAAAAAATCGGCATTAAACAAGCAATTTATTGTTGATGATGATGCAGATTTTGTGCACGCCGTTGAAAAGTTGGTACTATCATCTTATTTGCTAGGAATGATTCACGCTGATGAAGAACGCCCCGGAAAAGAAATTAATGCGGCTGATGACGAGATTCCACCAATTAAGTTTGAAGAGGCGGTGGAGTTTTTGAAGCGGAAAGTGCCAATTCAGAAAAAGAAGTTTTCAGAGCTTGAAGACAAGTTAAAATTTAGAGCTTTTACGGTTGCAAAGTTAGGAACAATTAAATCTATAGAAACTGTGAAAGAACAATTAATTGCAACTATTGCAGATGGAAAAGGTTATGCAGAATTCTGGAATAGAATAAAACAAACTGTTGAAGATGATCCAACAAAAATTAAACCAGGATATTGGGAAACCGTTTTTAGAACAAACACGCAATCGGCATATATGGCTGGAAAATTAGAACAATTCCAAAATGACAAAAGTGTAGTTGCTTATCAATTGTTAGTAATTGAAGATTCTAGAACAACTCAAATTTGTAGAAATTTATTAAAAAAATCTACTAGCTATGGAATGATTTTACCAAAAAGCCATAGTTTTTGGAAAACTTATGGCTTTGCTCCTTATCACATGAATTGCAGAACTTCTATCAGAGCTGTTTTTAAATCGCAAGTTGGAAAACCTGGAAATATAGTTGAAAATCCTACGATGAAATCGTTAAAAAGTTTTAAACCTCAAAAAGGTTTTGGCGGTAATCCTCTTGATACTGGCAATTGGTGGAAATTAACAGAAAGCCAAATTGAACAAGCTATTGAATATGGAATTCTAGGGCAATTCAACAGAGAAGACAATATTTTTGCTGTTTATGATGATATTTGGAATGGATACAAACGAAAATCTTATAACAGCGGTGGCTGGTATGATTTATGCGACAATCCGCCAGATGATTGGTTTACTGACAACAAGCGTATTGTTGAATTTTTAGCTGAAAAAGGTTATCACATAAAAGTAATTCCTGCTATTCAGAATGTAGATAAAAAATACGGTGTAAAATGGTCTAATCCTGATATTTTACTCAATGGGAAATTAGCAGATATAAAAACAGTTTTTACTTCGGTAAAGTCTAGGTTAAAATCGGCTAAAAATCAAAAACTAAAAAATGTTGTGTTGTTTATTCCCGATAGTTTTACGCTGGAAGAGATTTATTCAACCTTTGAAGATTGGAACCATGGACGACTCAATATAACATGGATTTATAAAAACAAAATTTATAACACAAATTTAAAATAAAATAGCCCTAGTTTTTATTGCTAGGGCAAACACATTCTTGGGGGTATTTTCATACGCCCGCGAACGCAATTTAAATATACACTAGAGTGTTATTTTTTGCAAGTTTTTTAATAAAAAAATTGCTTTATTTTTTCTACTCTGCTAATATTTAAATACCACCAAAACAACTAACGGACGATGACACACCGTGAACGTGTCTTTTTTTATATCATTTCTATTTTTTTTTTAAGTAGCAATGATATTTTTCCGACTATGTAATTATGGCCACAGAAGCCCCGGTTAGCAGTGATGCCCCGGCCGTTTTAGTTGACGGTGGTAGGACTTTTGTGGCTTTTTATATTTTAAAGCCTTACCAAATCAACTAGGAGGTATCTTTATGGATACACAAAAAAAAATTACACTACAAGAAGCTAGAGAATACGCTTCTACCTTAGCTGGAAACCTTGAAAAATGTTATGCTATTATTTCTCTATTAGAAGCTGATGAAGAAGTTTATAGCAGTAAAATTTTTGCAGGGGCTTTATCTGCTGTTAGTTCTATTTTAATGTCATCTGATGCTATTTTAGAAACTCTTAATAATTTTATTTCAAGACAAAAGGAGACTATATGCAATATATAAATAAAACGGTTTCTTTTTATGTTTTTTTGCAAAAAATTGGGCTTGATGTTGACTATTGGATGCCAATACCAGAGTTAAATAATTATAAAATTTCAATTTCTGGAAAAATAAAAAATATCGGCACAAATAACCTTTTAAAATCCGAGTATGGCAAAGGAAATAGAAATCCTCGTGTAACTCTTGGATCAAAAGGAAGATTTTATTTGTTCACTCTTGTTGCAAAAACATTTTGTCAAAATTGCGATATTGAAAAAGTATTTTTTCTAAATACAAATCATCAAGATATTAGATTATGTAATCTGTCTAGTTTAGATAACTCTTTTGTAAAAATAAGTTCTTTTCCTGATTATTATATAAATCCTTTTGGGAAAATTTTTAGTATAAAAAACAATAAATTTATACATTCATGCAAAGACAAAAAAGGCAGAAGTTGTGTATGGTTATACAACACAAATAAAAAAGATTACTCTTCAACTTGTGTTCATCAGCTCGTTGCAAAAACATTTTTAAAAAATCCTTACCCAGAAAAATACTTATGGGTAAAGCATAAAGATGGGAATTTGGAAAACAACCACTTTTCAAACTTAGAATGGACTTCTGTAGGAGATTTTTCTCCTGTAATCAAGGAAAAACTTTATTTATTACGTAGAAAAATTGACGATAAGGATTTAATTTTGATAAAAAAAATGTTTAATGTTGGAATTTCAGCCAGAAAAATAGCATCAGTTTTTGAAGTTTCTGTTGATACGATATTAGCCACCCTGAATCGTTAATTATCAGCCCCGAACTTTACGGGGCTTTTTTTAATCCTAAACATATATTTTTTTTTACCAAATTATTGGAAAAAATTGAGAGAATTACAGAAAAAAATTGACATTCCATTTCGGAATAAATCAACAATTTTTGAGCTCGAAAATCAGTTTAAAAATCAGTCGTTGACTGATAAAAACTCTGGTTGCGAGTTATAAATAAAAGCGGATTTCCAGTGAGAACAGGGAAGAAAATATTATAGTTTTTCAAAGATAAAAGGTGTTGAAAATTGTTTTTTTTTATTCTGCAAGTGGATAAATCGTCCAAAAAACGCTATTTTTTACACCTTTTTTTTATGTTTTAAATGGGTTAAAAATAGTATTAAAAGACTTATTATTTGATTATTTTTTATTGTTTTTTTATGGAAAAATGTATTTTTTTGGTGGAAACGGAAAAGGTAACACTTTGTAAATAAAAATACCTTTTTTGGGTAAAAAAATAGTAAAATTTAGGATTTTTCAAAAAATAAATTCTAATGACTTTTTTAACAGAATTTCAAAAATAATCAACTTTCTTCTATATATGACATTCAAATATGAGACCAAAACGCAAATTGCTCTATTCCCATTCTTAATTAAATATTACACAGTCAAAGGATTCTAAAAGGAAGGAGCCCCTCCCTCCGCGCCCACTTCGTAGGTCGCTACCCACCCAGCGGGGGTTCATCCGCAACGCCCCTGGGAAACCAATTAAAAAAATAAAACTCCAGCCCCAAAAGTTCAAATTTCTGCAAAAAAATCCAATTTTTAGTTTAAGTTTCCCAAAAACTCTCCCTTAAACTTCAAATCTATATCCAAAATTCCAACTTTCACTCCAGCTCTCAATAAAAAACTCTCAGATTCACCCTCCAAAATTCCAACTTTCCCTCCAGCCCCCAATAAAAATCAATCAACTCCCGTGGCAAGTATCCCCAAAATCAAGCCAAAATTTTCCCCAAAAAAATATGCTCCTTATTAAAAGCCGCGTCAAAAAGTAAAAAATAATCAAAAGCCCCCAGAAATTTCAAAACTCCAGCCCCCAAAGTTCAAATTTCTGCAAAAAAAATCCAACTTTTAGTTCAAGTTTCTCAAAAACTCTCCCTTAAAATTCAAATCTACCCCCAAAATTCCAACTTTCGCATCAGGTTCCAAAAAAAATATCACTGAAACTTCAAATTCTTGGCAAAAAAATCCAACTTTCGCCCCAGGTTCCAAACAAATTATCTCCAAAAGTTCAAAAAATCCCCTAAAACTATCTGTAAAACATCAAAAAGATATCAAAAACCATCACCAAAGTTCAAATTCCTGCAAAAAAATCCAACTTTTAGTTTAAGTTTCCCAAAAACTTTCCCTTAAACTTCAAATCTACCCCCAAAATTTCAACTTTCGCCCCAGAAACTTCCATAATTCCTCGAAAAAAAGGAAAAATCCCAAAACACCCGGAAAATCCCCTGATTCGCCCCAGAAACTTCCATAATTCCTCAGAAATTCCTCAG
>JAEDJS010000078.1 GCA_016296205.1 Treponema sp.
AATTACATATTATCAAGAAGTTTTGTAACAAATTCACCTTCTTTTATAGGTCTGTAATAATAGAAGCCCTGAATGTAGTCACAACCTGCCTGTTTAAGGAAATCTGCCTGGTCTTTTGTTTCTACACCTTCTGCAACAGTTTTTAAGTTAAGGTCTTTAGACATATTTATTACTGAAGAAACAATAATATTTTCTTTCTGATTATTTTTTGCGCTAAAAAATTCTTTGTCAATTTTAAGTACATCTGCCGGCATATCCTTCAGGAGGTTTAATGATGAGTAACCAGCACCAAAGTCGTCAATACTAATGGAATATCCGGCATTTTTTATGTCCTGCATTGTTTCTACAACACCGTTAGGATTGTCGTACATAACACGCTCAGTTAATTCAACTTCTATTACATTTGGTAAAATGTCATATTGATTTTTAATGTCTGTAAGAGTTTGAACTAATTTTGGATCTTTTAAATGAATCCGGCTTAAATTAAAAGAAATTGTGATAGGGTACGAACCATCCTTGCTTTTCCACTCGTGTAGAAATTTGCAGACTTCTCTAAGAACAAAAAAGTCGATTTTTTTGATAAAACCGTTTTTTTCAAATTCGTCTACAAATTGATTAGGTTTTAAAAGTCCTTTTTTTCTGTTCCATCGGATAAGTGCTTCTGCTCCAATAATTTTTCCATCGGAAACCTGGACCTTTGGCTGATAGTAAACTTCAAATTCATTATCCCTTAATGCATTTTCCATAGACAGAGTAATTTCTTTCTTTAATTCAACTTTGTCATCCATTTCCTGGGTGTATTCTGCAATTGTGTTTTTTGACGAAGTATCTTCTTTTGAACTTTTTCTTGCAAGATTTGCTTTGTCTACTATAGAAACAATATCTTCCGAAGAAATCACTTTTTTGTCAATATAATAAATACCGGCACTAAAAGAAACGTCGTAACCTTTTGGCAAAAGTTTTTCTACAATTTCTTCAACGTTTGTGAGCTGAGCAAACCTTGCTTTAATTCCAGGCAGAGTTCCAGGATTTTTTAATAGGAAAATAAAATTGTCTGCATAGAATCTTGTGGTAAGTTCACCTGACTTTATATTGTTTGAAAAATGGTTTGCCAGTTCTATAAGAAGTGCGTTACCTTTATTGTTTCCGTAACTGTCGTTAATGTAATTAAAATGATTCATGTCAATTGAAAGTAAAATGTAATCATTTTTTTTGCCGGCTGCTTTAATATACTGGCGTGCTGTATGACGGAAAATTTTAAAACTTATTAAGCCTGTAAGTTCATCTGTTTCTACTGTTTCTGTAATTTTTTTTGATGAATGTCTGTTTAAATAAATTAATATTACAATAAGAATTGCAGCAAGTACAGAAACAGATAAAAGCAGGTGTAGATTGAACCTTGAACGGTAATAATTTGATTCAATATAGTTTTTTGTTTCGGAACTTGTTTTGTCTATAATTCTGTTAAAATCTTCCTGATTAATTGAATAGAAAGCTTTGTTTAAAATTCTGATTGCAATGTCTGGAGTATTTTCTGCAAAACAAAATCTGTGAGAATAAGTGATTGATCTGTCCAACCGGTAGTAGTTACATTTTGCAAATGATTCAAACAATGGATAGTTTACTGCACATAAAAATGCGTAATCTGTTGATTTTTTGTTAAAACATTTTAAAATGTCAAAACTGTCTGTAAAAGAAATGATTTTTACTTTGCTCTGAATATTATCATCATCTATTCCCAATGATTTTTTTAGTAATTCATCAAAGGATTCTTTTTCGCTGCCTAATAAAGAAATTGATGCGATTGAACTTCCTTCTGTTGGAAGTGAACTGTTTTTGCCAAGAAGATAAAATGGAACGCTATAAACTGGTTCGGAGAATTTTAATTTTGTTCCGATTTTACCATGTTTTCTTCCGTATTCCTGAACTAATTGTTCAATTAAAGTAGTATATCCAGAAATCATGCTGGCTTCATTTTTAACAATTTTTGCAATAGCATCGTCTAATGATTCTGCAGGAAGGAAAAAAAATTCAACTCCAAGAACTTTACTGATTTCAGAAAGAAGAGCAATGTTATATCCTGAATATTTATTGTACCGTTTATTGCCAGAGATATTAAATTCAAATGGTGCGTTGTCTGGCATACATACTACTTTAAAAAAGGGATTATCTTTTAAATACTGTTGTTCCTGTTCTGTAAGCTGCAGTGAAGATAGTCCAAGTTTTTTAGGAGCAATAATTCCTTCATCAGCAAAAGCAGAAAAGTTGAGAAAAAAGATTGAACAGATTAATGTTATTGTTTTTAAAAAATTAAAATATCTATTATTATGTATAGGAAGATTAGACTTATTTAAATTTAACTTCATATTGACTCCATTTTTATATTCAAATTATATCATCGAATTTGCTAAACTGCAAACTTAAATTTTCCGATATTTCAATTAAGTGGGAAACCAGATTAAAAGGGGGATTATATGATTCGCGGATGGTATATTGGAGCAAGTGGAATGAATGCTCAGCAAAACAGACTTGATGCAATTTCCAACAATCTTGCAAACGTAGACACTACAGGCTACAAAAAAGATATTGCAGTTAGCAAAAGTTTTTCTGAATTATTGATTAGACGAACTGAAGCTGATGGGATTATTAAAAATTCTATGGGGTCGCAGGATGTAGCTCCAATTATTGGTAAACTTGGGCTTGGAGTTGAAACAAACGAATTATTCACAGATTTTAATCAGGGATCTTTTAAAAATACAGATACTAAAACTGATTTTGCTTTAAGTGGCCAGGGATTTTTTACAGTTCAGACTCCTTTTGGACAGCGATATACAAGAAACGGAAATTTTAATATTGGTAAAGAAGGTATTCTTGAAACTAAAGAAGGTTATCCAGTTCTTGGCGAAAATGGATACATCAACCTTAAAGATAAAAAATTCTATGTAAACGAAGACGGGTTTATTTATAATTCAGAAGATAACGAAATGATAGAAAGATTTAAAGTTGTTCGCTTTGACAATGAACGTTATCTTCAGAAAATGGGATCATCTTTGTATAAAGATACAGAAATCAGCGGTCCACCTCATGTGGCAGAAGGTTTTGAACGTCCTCAGTTTTTGCAGGGATATACAGAAACAAGTAATGTGAATGTTGTTAACGAAATGGTTCAGATGATCGAAGTGAACAGAGCCTATGAAGCAAACCAGAAATCAATTCAAAGTGAAGATTCAATGATGCAGACACTTTGGACTAAGGTAGCGGTGCGATAGTATTTTTACTTTGTAAAACTACGGTGCTGGGGGTACATCCGTGTACCCCACGGGTTGGTAAAATGATAACCTTTTAAGTTAAAATATTTTTTTTAGGAGTTTTATTATGGTAAGAAGTTTGTGGACAGCAGCAACTGGAATGAACGGACAGCAGGCAAGTATTGATGCTATTTCCAATAACCTTTCAAATGTAAATACAACAGGATATAAACAGACTCGTGCAGAATTTGAAGATCTTGTTTACCAGAACGTAAAACTTGCGGGAACTCCTGCAACAGAAGATACAGTAACACCAGTAGGAATTCAGATGGGTAGTGGTGTTAAAGTTGGTGCAACTCAGAGAATTATGACACAGGGAAGTTTGCAGTCAACAGGTGTTGATACTGATGTTGCAATTATGGGTGACGGTTTCTTTAAAGTTCAGCAGTTTGACGGAAGCTGGGCATATACTCGTGACGGTTCATTTAAAGTTGATATGACAGGTCAGCTTGTAACTGCCAATGGTTTAAGAGTTGTTCCAGAAATAATTATGCCAGAGGGATTTCAGCTTGAGACCCTTTCTATTAGTGATGACGGTCTTGTGCATGTAAAAGTTAACGGTAACAATGAACCGGTAGAAGTTGGTCAGCTTGAACTTTACCGTTTCCCAAATGCAGTTGGACTTGAAAATGCAGGTGATAATCTTTACAAAGTAACTCAGGCCAGCGGTGAAGCAATTGCAGGTCGCCCTGGATTTGACGGAATGGGTGTTACTAAGCACAAGTTTCTTGAAATGAGTAATGTTAGCGTTGTAAATGAAATGGTTCAAATGATTGTTGCCCAGAGAGCCTATGAATTCAACAGTAAAGCAATCCAGACAAGTGATACAATGCTTTCTACTGCAGTAAACTTAAAACGATAAATTGTACTTAACTAAAAATTAAAAAAGTCGATAATTTTAGTATAGCAGGAGGTTTGATATGAATGTTTCAGGAATTAATTCCATTGGAAGAAATAATTTCACAGATGGCAAAGAAGCAGTGCAGAGTGCAGCCTTAAATAAGGAATCAAATGAATTCCTTAATCTTGTTGAAAGATTAAAATCCAAATCTGAAACTTCAGTATCAAATGTTTCCTCCAGCCAGATAAATTCAACTTCAAGACACGCCGGTGACTACACAAAAGGTTTTAGTGGTGCTTTTACAAGTGAATTGGATAAAAATGCCAGACCTCAGGGTGCAGCTGCCAATCAAAGTAATGTTCATGGAAAGCTGCGCACAATCGACAAGACAAGCGCACTTTATGAACAAAGTCTTGAACTTGAAAATTATTTTGTTAAAAACATGCTTTCTGCAATGCGCAAAACAGTTACAAAAAATAATCTTTTTGGTCAGAAGGATGACTACGCACAGAATATGTACGAAGACATGCTATATGACAATTATGCAGAAGAGCTTACAAAAAATGCAAAATTTGGTCTTGCAGATCAGATCTATTTAAGCCTTTCTGTTTAATTTATCTAATCTCTTCTCTGTTTTTTTATTTTAGCTGGTTTTGAAATTACTTCAATCAGCCGGCTTTTTTTTCATCCAATTTTTTCCATCCAATTTTTGTTGATACAAAACAATCAATTCATTATAATCTAGTTATGAGCTCAAATAATATTTTTCTCCCTTCAAATCTTAAGGGAGTTCACTTCCATTTTGTTGGAATTAAAGGAACTGGAATGGTTGCTCTTGTTGAACTTTTAGTTGCAAAAGGTGCAGTTATTTCTGGCAGTGATGTAAGCGAAAGATTTTATACAGATCAAGTTCTTGAAAAACTTGGAATCGTAGCAAAAGAATTTTCAAAATCAAATATAGACAGTTCAGTTGACTATGTTGTTTACTCAAGTGCATATAATTTTAATACAAATCCAGACTTAATTGCTGCTAAAGAAAACAATATTCCCTGTCTTCTTTACAGTGAAGCCCTTGGTGCCTACAGTGGAACTGCTTTTAGTGCCGGCATTTGTGGTGTTCACGGTAAAACTACAACAACAGGATTAACAGGAACAATTCTAAAAAATCTTCCGATAAATTGCCAGACTCTTGCAGGAAGTATTATTTCTTCTTTTGGAAACAGCTGTACTGTTACTTCAAACTGTTCTAATTCAATAGCAGGAAAAAATTATTTTGTTGCGGAAACCTGTGAATATCAGCGTCACTTTATGAGTTTCCATCCACAGAAAATTATTCTTACCAGTGTAGAAAGTGACCACGAAGATTTTTATCCAACTTACAATGATATTTTAAATGCTTTTGTAGATTATATTTGCCTTTTGCCAACAGGTGGTTCACTAATTTATTGTGCAGACGATAAAGGTGCTGTTGAATGCAAAGAAATTGTAGAATCTAAAAGAAGCGACATTCAATTTATTCCTTATGGATTTACTGCAGAAGGTGATTTTAAAATCAACTCAAATAATGTAACAAGCGGGAAAAATAATTTTAATATTAATTTCTTAGGTGATGCTTGTTTAAAAGTTCCAGGACAGCATCTTGTTAGAAATGCTGCTGCAGCCACGGCTCTTTCGGTTGAATTTCTTAAGGATGCAGGTCTAAATCCATCTGATTATAAAGAAACAATTAAAGCGGCTCTTTATGAATTTGCTGGAGGAAAGCGCAGAAGTGAAATTATTAAAGAATTAAAACTTTCAAACCAAAAGAATTTTGTTCTTATAGACGATTATGGTCATCATCCAACTGCAGTAAACACAACTCTTGCAGGCTACAGAGAATTTTACAGTGACTACATAATTATAACTGATTTTATGAGTCACACATATTCCAGAACTCAGGCTCTGCTTAGTGAATTTGCCCAGTGTTTTGGCAGTTCTGATTATGTAATTTTAAATAAAATTTATTCCAGTGCCCGGGAAAATATTGCAGACTTTAATATTACTGGACGAACACTCTTTGAAGAAGCATCAAAATATAATAAAAATATTTACTACCGGGAAGAATTTGATGAGGCTGCAGATAAAGCTTTTGAACTTGTTCAGTCTCTCCTTGCAGAAAATAAAAATATCTTGTTTGTTACAATGGGTGCAGGAGATAACTGGAAGGTAGGCAGAAAGCTTGCAGAAAAACTGGAGGCAAAAAAATGAACAGCATGACAGGTTACGGTTACAGAGAAATTGTTGAAGGCCAGATGCAGCTTAGTGTTGAAATCAAATCTGTTAACAGCCGCTATCTTGATTTAAATATTAACATGCCATCATATTTGAATTTTCTCGAAAGTAAAATTAAGGAAATCATAAATGGTGTTGCATGCCGTGGTCTTATCACTGTAAATATAAAAGTTCATAATGCCCAGAACAATCCAAAAATCAACGTAAATAAAGAACTTTTTGATTCATATAAAAATGCTTTCCAAAATTTGTGCACAGTAGAAAGCCAGTTTGAATTAACAAAATATATTATGTCTCAGCCAGGTGTTATCGATACTTCTTTTAGCTATGATTCCCAGGAATATGAAAAGTTGATTCTTCCACTTGTTTCCAGCGTTGCAGAAATTTTTGCATCAGACAGAAAACGTGAAGGCCAGAACCTGTACATTGATCTTTCTAAAAAACTTGATGTTCTTAAAAACTGTGCTGATTTTTTTAAAGAATGGCAGCCAAAAATGGAAAATATTTTTAAAGAGCAGATCACCCGAAAGTTTAAGGAACTTATCCAGGATTATGCTGATGAACGCAGAATAATGGAAGAAACAGCAGCACTTTTAGTTAAGTACACAATTAATGAAGAAATCGTCAGACTTCAAAGCCATCTTGAAGCATTAAAAAATGAATTTCAAAATAATCCTTCTCCAGGTAAAAAAATTGATTTTATCTGCCAGGAAATTAACAGGGAAGTAAATACTATTGGAAGTAAAAATCAGTTTCCGGAAGTTGGAGCAATTGTTGTTAATGCAAAAGATGCCCTGGAAAATATTCGGGAACAGGCAAGAAATGTTGAATAATCACGTGTAAAAAAAGTCAATCGATTATTGAAACAATCTTCTTGACTTTTTATGGGAGAAAATTATGAAAAAAAACTTGAAAAGTTTAAGCATCATAATGTTAACTTTT